>CAYLJT010000095.1:0-14769 GCA_964383995.1 uncultured Polyangiaceae bacterium | reverse complement strand
CTCGGGCTTCCGAGGCTCGCCCTTCATCGGCTACCACAAGACCTGGAGCTACCTGGCGGACTGGTTGAGCCTCAACCAGGTCGAGGCCCTGGAGGCCAAGCCGGGGGTCCCCCCGAACCCCGCCCACGTCGCCGAGGTCTTGATTTTGGCGCGCCAGCGCGGTGTCAAGGTCATCCTGGAGGAGAGCTACTACCCGAAGGACGCCTCCAAGCTTGTCGCGGACAAAAGCGGCGCGCGCCTCGTGATCGTGCCGGGCGGCGCCAACGTCGACGCCGGGCAGTCGTACATCGAGCACATGGAAGCCATCGTGAAGCTGCTTGAACAGGGCTTCGGCGGATGAGCGCCAGCGCGTCAGGCACGTCGAGCCCCGCGATCCGCTGCGAGGCCTTGGTGGTCGGGTGGGCGGGCACCCCGCTCTTACCTGCCATCGATCTGACCATCGAGCGTGGGGCGCTGCTCACCGTGGTCGGGCGAAACGGCGCTGGCAAGACGACCTGGTTCAAAACCCTGCTCGGTCTTACCCCGCCGGTCTCTGGCAAGGTGGTGCGCGCCCCGGGGCTGCGTGTCGCGTACGTTCCGCAGTCGAGCGCCATCGACGCCGTGCTCCCCATCCGCGCCCGCGACGTGGTGCTCTGGGGTCGCCTCTCCGGTTGGAGCTTCCTCCGCCCGCGGCCCTCGAAGGCCGATCGCGACGCGTGCGAGCGCGCCATCGAGGAGGCTTCTGTCTCGGACTTCGCGCACAAACCTTACCGCGATCTCTCGAAGGGCCAGCGGCAGCGCGTGCTGTTCGCGCGCATGCTGGCGAGCGACGCCGACGTCTCGCTGCTCGACGAGCCGACCGCCGCCATGGACGCCGTGGCGGAACGCGAGGCCATGGCAAGGCTTCGGCGTTTGGCCCACGAAAAGCACAAGGCGATCATCGTGGTCAGCCACGCGTTGGAGGTCGCCTGCCAGCACTCCGACCGGGTCTTGCACCTCGACCGCCATCACGGGGAGGTCTTTCTGGGCACCCCCCAAGAGGTGCTCTCCCATGCCTCGTTCGTCGCTCACTACGGTGAGGTTGGAGGGCCCCGTGGCGAGCGCTGAGCCGACCTGGAGCGACTTCGTCGCCAGCTACGAGCTGTTCCGCGATCCCATGTTGTGCGCCCTGGTGGCCGGCGCGGTGCTCGGCTTCTTGAGCCTGTACGTCGTGTTGCGTCGCATGGTGTTCGTGAGCGCCGCCGTAACCCAGTCCGCGGGGCTCGGCGTGGCCCTGGCGTTCTACGCGGAGATTCACCTGGGGCTTACCTTCGAGCCCATCTACGGTGCGGCGGCGCTGTCGCTGCTCGCCACGCTGGCCCTGATGCTCGATCCGGAGAAGGTGCGTTTGACCCGCGAGAGCCTGCTCGGTGTGGCCTTCGCCGCGGCGGGCGGCGCCGCCGTGCTGGTCGGTGATCGCATCACGCAAGAGGCCCACGACATCCAGGCCATCCTCTTCGGCACGGCGGTCCTCGTGCGGCCCATCGATCTGACCATGGTGCTCGGCGCGGGGCTCGTCACCATGATCCTGCACATCGTGTGGTTTCGCGGCATGGCCTTCGCCGCGTTCGACGACGTCGCCGCCCGGGTGCAAGGTCTTCCCGTGCGCCTCTTGCAAGCCACCTTGCTCCTGACCATGGGGCTGATGGTCGGCATCAGCGCGCGCGCCCTCGGCGCCCTGCCGGTGTTTGCGTTGTCGACCATGCCGGCGATGACCGCGGTGTTGCTGGGCTGCCGCCTGCACCTGGCCTTCGCCGTGGCGACGGTGGTCGGTGCGCTGGTCGGTCTCGGCGGCTATGCCCTCGCGTTCTTCTGGAATTTGCCGGTCGGCGCCTGCCAAACCACGCTGGCCGCGGCCTTCGTGGGCGCGGCCCTCGTGCTGCGTGTCGCGGTGGGCGGGCTGTTCGCGAAGCACAGGGCCTGACCTCCGCGCGGGCCGCTTGCCACGAGCTTTTGCGTCGCCTCAGAAGCGGTAGGCCACGCCGTACAAAACGCCCGCGCTCTCGATGCGAAATAGGTATTGGGTGCCGAGGTAGACGCCGACGCCGGTGGACTCGTCGCTGTAGGCGCTGACATGGATGCGACCCATCAAAATGGGGATGAAGCGCGTCTCGCTGCCCAGCTCGAAGCCCGCCAGCGCGAGGCCCTGGAGCTCGATCCGCGTGCGATTCCGAATGGGAAACTGAAAAGGCGCCCACACGGGCCCGAGGGCCACCGTGGAGTCCACCGCGCGCTCCACGATCTGACCGTTGATCTCCCGCTTCTCGGTACCCACGGGCATGTTGTAGACGAGCGAGGCGCGCCAGTAAGGTGTGAAGAAATACTCGATGAAGAACAGGGCCGACGTGGTCGGGATGAGCTTGACCTCGTCGCCGTAGCGGAAGATCTTGCTGCTGTCGAAGCCTTGGTAGGTGCCCACGCTGAACTCGAGGATCGTGAAGGGCTCGACGGCGCGCGCTTCGTCGACCGTGTGAAATACGGTGGTGAGAGCTTGGGTAGGTGCTTCGTCCTCGTCTTCCGCGCGGGCGGTTCCGGAGCCCAGGAGCGCCGTCGCGAGCACAAATGCGCCCGGGAAAAGCAGCGTATTTCGCCGGTGACGGGGTCGCGCGCGGTGCTGGGGGGTCGACACGCCGCCCGCCCTGCGTGGCAGGTCCGAAGTCGCGCGCTGAGCTTGCTTCGCTGGCAAGGTGCCCTTCATGGCGCGCTGGGTGGAGGTGTCGGGTTGACCTCCGTGGGGGCCGATGGCGGCGGCGCCGGGCGCGGCGCCACGAAGCGGACGATGTCGGCGCGCACGACCAGCTCCACGTCTTCGTGGCGTGTGCTCGTTCCCGTAAATAGCGTGCTCTTGGTGACCGCCACACGGGAGACCTCCACCACCACGTTCACGAGCGCGATCGGCTCACCCTTCGGCGCTTCAGCGTAGATTTGCGACAGCGCCGCGTTGACGAGGCCGAGCCGCTGGGTCTCCTTCATGGCTTCCCGCTGGCTTGGGATGGAGACACGCCCGGTGGCACCGAAGCGGACATACTCGAAGGAGCCGTTCTCGAGCCGGGTCGCGGGCTCCGGGATCGTGAACTGAAACCTCCCGGTTGGCGCAGCTTCTGCGCAGCCAACGCCCAACAGCGCGGCAAGGTAGACGCCGAGGAGGTGCTTCACGGCGCGTCCCCCGGCGCGAGCTCCACGACGTCCGCGCGCAAAGTCACCACGCGGATGGCTGCCTTCCCTGGCACTTCCACCAACCCCTCTTCGAGCGTCACGCCGGTCAACGCCTGTCCAGGCGCGAGCTTTGCGGCGGTCACCAGCGCATCCATGGCCTGGGTCGCCAGCCGGGTCGAGGCCGGATCATCGACGGGCGCATGGGCGCTGCCGGTGAGCCCCGTGCCCACCAGTCGATAGCGGTGGCTGCGAAAGGCCCCTTCCACCCGCGTGGGGTAGAGCGTCGTCGTGGTCTCGTAGGTCGTCGTGACGGAACAGCCAAGCAGAACAAGGGTGATCGCGCCGAGCGCGACCCGCGACGAAACCATGCCAGTCTCCTCGGTGGGAGACGCGAGGGTACACAAGCGCGCGTCTCCGGCCAAAAAAGCGCGCCTTTTGCGGCACTTGTGCGAGCTCCACCAAGCGCCAAGGGGCGCCTTCGCGCGAGGTCCCCAACGAAAGGGCCCGAGCTTTCGGCTCAAAGGACTTTTTTTTGATGACAGAGTCGGGGCGCTGTGGCCAATGAAAAGGCTGTGCTCCCCTCGCCCACGCAAGCTTCGCTCGCGCCCAAACCGGGCGCGGAGTCGGCGCTGTTGCGGCGCGCCGATGAGCTCGTGGCCTCCATGCCCGAGTGCCCGATCGTGGAGCTTACCCATCCCGGCGTTCGGCTGTTCGCCCAGCTCGAGTACATGGGGCCCGTGGGCAGCATCAAGGACCGCCCTGCCCTCTGGGCGCTGCGGGCCGCCATTGCCCGGGGCGAGGTGGGGCCAGGCTCGGTCGTCGTCGAGTCCTCCTCGGGCAACTTCGCGCGCGCCCTGGCGGTCTTTTGCGAAGCCCTCGACCTCTCCTTCGTGCCCGTCATCGATCCGAACATTCAACCCGCGAACGAGTCCTTCTTGCGCTCCCGTTGCGCACGCGTGGAGAGGGTGGACACGCCCGACGAGACGGGAGGCTTCTTGCGCACACGCCTGCGCCGCGTGGCGCAAATCGTCAACGAGACCCCGCGCGCGTTCTGGACGAATCAATACGCCAACGTCGACGGCATGGACTCGCACTACCGCTTCACCGCCGAGGTCGCCTGCGCCACGCTTTCTCGGCTCGACTACGTCTTCGTCGGGGTCAGCTCTTCCGGCACCATCGCCGGCGTCTCGCGGCGCTTCAAAGAGCGCTTTCCAGGCGTGCGCGTGATCGCCGTCGACGCCGAAGGGTCGACCATTTTCGGAGGCGAACCGCGGCCCCGACGCATACCCGGCATCGGCGCCAGCGTGGTTCCCGGTCTCTTGAAGTACGCTCACATCGACGACGTGGTGAAGGTGCCCGAACGGGAGACCGTCCAGGCTTGCCTCACGCTCCAGGCGCGTCACAAACTATTCGTGGGCGGCTCCACCGGCTCCGCGTTCGCAGCCATCGAACGCTACATGGTCGGTGAGCGCACCCACGGCACCCCCCACGTGCTCTTTTTTTGCGCCGACGGCGGCGCCGCGTACGGTCACACCATCTACGATCCGACCTGGGTCGCGTCCCTCGAACACCCCTGATTTCAAGGCGTTTCGAAGGCCAGGTGCCAGCGCTCCAGCATGTAGAGCGTCCACACCGCGTAGCTCTGTTGGGGACCAAAGTCTCGGACAAATGCGCGCAACCGGTCAGGGTCGAAGTAACCGCGTGAGAGCGCGGGCTCGGCGAGCAACGTGCGTTGAACCTCCCCACGGAGCGTCGATGCGAGCCACGCCTCCAGGGGTACGGCGAGCTCCTGTTTGACGCGCCCCGCAATGTCGGCGGGAAGATAGCGTTCGGCCACGCGCCGCAGGAGCACCTTCTCGACGCCGTGCTGGAGCTTCATGCTCATGGGAACGCGGGCCGCGAAGGCGATCACGCGCTCGTCGAGGAAGGGACTACGGACCTCGACGGAGTGCGCCATGGAAGCCACGTCTGCCTTGACCAACTGGGAGTCCGGGAGCCAAAACCGGCGGTCGACCTCCATGGCCGCCGCCAACCTTCCCAAGGGAGCAAGGCCTTGAAAACGCTCGTGCAAATAGTTGACGGGAAAGGGCTGTGGCACGGCGGCCGCGAAGCGCCGGCTGTACAGCTCGCGCTTGAGCGCGTCGCGGAGGCCGTCGGTCAAGACGGCCTGGTACTCCACGGCAAGGTCGCCCTGGGCCGTGCGCAACAGGGCCTCATCCACCCGCGCGCGGGCCGCCGCGTCCTCGGGCAGGTGGGGCAAGGTGGCGTAGGTTTGGTAGCGCTTGTAGCCGCAAAAAAGCTCGTCGGCGCCGTCTCCGCCGAGGACCACCGTCACGTGCTGTTTGGCCAGGCGGCTCATGGTGTAGCTGGCGATGATGCTTGGAAATGCGAAGGGCTCGCCGAGCTGACGTACCAAGCCATCGACCGCCTGCAAGGCGTCGTGGGGCGTAATGATGTGCTCGTGGTGGTCTGTGCCGCAGTGGGCGGCGACCCGTCGCGCGTGGGCCACCTCGTTGAAGCGCTCGTGCTCGAAGCCCACCGAAAAGGTAGCCAGGCGCCCTCGACGTTGGCGGCTTGCCATGGCCACCACCAAGCTTGAATCGAGGCCACCGCTCAGGAAGGCACCGACCGGAACCTCGCTCTGGAATCGTGCCTCGATGGCGTCGTGGAGCAAACCTTCCAAGGTGTCTGCCAGCTCCTCGGTGGGCGCCGCGCTGTCGCCCCGCTCCGCAGGAAACGACCAATACCGTTGGCGGGTCACGAGGGGTCCGTGGGTGGCGTCGTTCAGCTGGAAGGTCACGATCGTCCCCGGCTCCACCTTGACGACTCCCTCGTAGATCGTGAGGGGGGATGGGATGATACGGTAGCTGAGGAAACGATCGACGGCTTCCAGGCTGACCTTGCGAGGCATCTCCGAGTGGGTCGCGAGGGCCTCCAGGGAGGACGCGAAGAGCACCTGACCTTGCCCAGCGATGGTGTAGAAAAGGGGCTTCTTCCCTGTGCGATCGCGGGCCAAAAGCAAGCGATTTCGCGCCGCGTCGTAGAGGGCGAAGGCGAACATCCCGCGCAGGTCGTCGACCAGCGCGTCGCCCATGCGCTCGTACAGGTGGACGATCACCTCGGCGTCGGAGGCCGTTCGAAACCGCGCGCCCTCGGCCTCGAGCCGCCGCCGCAACGCCGGGTAGTTGTAGATTTCACCGTTGAAGACCAAGGTGGTGTGCGGTCCGTGGACGGGCTGGGAACCGTTGACCAGGCCGACGATCTTGAGCCGGCGAATGGCAAGGGCGACGTGGGGCTCGACGTATAGGTTGCCTTCGTCGGGGCCGCGATGCACGAGTTGCTTCGCCATCGTGGCGACGTGCTCGGCGCACACCGGCTCGCGCCGAAGGCTGACTTCGCCAGCGATCCCGCACATGTTCGTCTACCCTCGCTCGGAGGTCAGCTTGTGGAAGCGCTGCTTGACCAGGGCTCCGCCGGCGGGGTCGGCGGGCATGGGCACAACCGCGATGTCGGCCACCAGACCGGACTGGATCATTTGGTCGATGTCGGGCGCCAACGCGCGCAGGCGGGCCTTGATGCGCGCCGCCGCGTCGGCGTCGAAGGCCGGAGATGCGACTTGAATGACGAGCTGGTGGGCATCTTTGTAGATCTCGAAGCGCGCCGCGGGCAGCACCTCGTTGACCGCCGTGGAGATCTCGTACAGGCTTATTTTCTCGCCGTGCTTCAGCTCGTTGCCGAGGCGCCCCAGGATGCGCGCGAAGCTTGGGCCCGAGAAATCGCCGCAGACGATGGGGTGGAAGTCTTCGACGAGGTCCCCCGTGACGTAGCGAAGGGCGGGAAACGCCGCGCGGGTCAGTGACGTGACGACCAGCAGCGAGCCCGGGCTCGACGCTCCAAAATCGCGTGCGTCCAGCACCTCGGGCAGGATGTGCGTGTCGATGTGGTAGCGCCCGCAGCGCCCGCAATCGAAGGCGATCGCTCCCGCCTCCATGCTGCCGTACACGTCGAGCAAGGCCGCCGGCTCGAGCCCGAAATACTCTCGCATGCGAAGCTTCCATGCCGCCGACGCGACATCTCCGACCACCGCGATGCGACGCGGTCGGGCCGTGAGCCCGCCGTGCAACACCAGCCGGTCGAGGATCATCGGCATCGTGAAGAAGACATCGGGTTGAATGCGGTTGAGCGCCTCGACGTGCTCGCCGACGGGACGCTGGAAGTCGATGCTGACGGCTTCGAGCCCGAGCCGACGAAAGATTTCGGTGGCGGATTGGGCGGCGTGACCGGTGCCCAAATCGGAGCAACCTACCCTGTCGGTCGAAGCCACAAAAGCGCTGAAAATACGCGTTCTTTGAGCGAGGTAGGCGGCGTCGTCCAGGGCATCCCACACGAGCCGTTTGCGCCGTCCCGACGACGTGCCCGACGTGAAATAGGAGACCGCGCCTTCCCAAGCGGGGAGCTCCGCCTGGTAGTAGTGGCTGTCCAGCATGGCCTCATCGACCAGCGGCAAACGCACGAGCCGAGGGTCGGCGTCGAAGCCGGAGGCGCGGACGCGTTCGTCGTACCAAGGGAACCGCTGCCTGACGATGGCTACCTGGCGAAGGAGCGCTTCGGTGTTCGTCACGGGCGCCTCCCCGGCGAAGCTTCAGCGTGCGCGAAAGGCCCTCGGATCCGCATGGGAGCAGGATGCTACCAGGTCGGGCAGAAAATGGGGTGAAGATTGGCGAAGAAAAAACAGCCGTCGCCGTACCTTTTGCGGCCAAAATAACCGTGATTTTTGTGACGGAGCCCGCCTCCCGAGGCCAACCGAGCTTGGTGCGCTGTTTTTGGCTGGCGCGCCCTACAGAGTTCAGTGGTACGTCTCCGGTCGTTTCCGCCGTGCCACTCCCAATGAGGTCTACCCTGCGGTGCTCCGCGTCCATCAGCTCTTCGAGAAACAGGTAGCGAAGGCCTTCGACGCGCTGGCGGTGGTCTCGGACGAGCGACGCATCCGCTACGGGACGCTCAATCAACAGGCCAATCGCCTTGCGCACTGGCTTCGCGCGCGCGGCGTGGGGCCCGACCAGCTGGTCGGCCTGTGCGTCGAGCGCTCCGTGGAGATGGTCGTGGGCATGCTCGGCATCGCGAAGGCTGGCGGCGCCTACGTACCGCTGGAACCGAGCTACCCGGACGAGCGGCTGGCCTTCCTGCTGGCAGACACCGGCGTCTCCTTGGTGGTGACCGTGACACGCCAGCTCGGCAAGCTCGCCGGCTTTCAGGGGCGCATTCTCTGCCTGGACGCCGACGAGGGGCAGCTCAGCGAGCAACCTGTCAACGATCCCGAGAGCGGCGTGGAGCCCGACCACCTTGCCTACGTCATCTACACCTCCGGATCCACAGGCAAGCCCAAGGGCGTGCTCAGCACCCATCGGGGGTTGAGCAATCGCCTGCTCTGGATGCAGGAGGCTTTCCAGCTGACTGCCGACGACGCGGTGCTGCAAAAGACGCCGTACAGCTTCGATGTGTCGGTGTGGGAGTTTTTCTGGCCGTTGATGGTAGGCGCGAAGCTCGTGCTGGTGCCCCCGGGCCGGCATGGCGACAGTGCCCTTCTTGGCGACCTGATGGCGGCCGAGCGCGTCACCACGGTCCACTTCGTACCTTCCATGTTGAGCGCGTTTATGGCGGGTCCCGATCTCGAGCGCTGCACCGCCCTGACGCGCGTCATTTGCAGCGGTGAAGCCCTGCCGTACGAGCTTGCCCAGGCGTTTTTGCGGCGGAGCGGCGCCTCGCTGTACAACCTCTACGGTCCTACCGAGGCGTCCATCGACGTCAGCGCCTACCCATGTCGGCGAGACGACGTGGGGCCCCTGGTGCCGATTGGGAAGCCCATCACCGGCATCACGCTCCACGTGCTCGACGACGCCCTGCGACCCGTGTCCCCGGGGGAGGTCGCTGAGCTTTACATCGGCGGTGTGGGCGTCGCGCGAGGGTACCTGAACCGCCCCGCGCTCAGCGCCGAGCGCTTCCTCCCCGACCCCTTCGCGCGCGAGCCGGGCGGGCGACTCTACCGCACGGGGGACCTGTGCCGGCAGCGGGACGACGGTCATCTGGAATACCTGGGTAGGCGCGATCACCAGCTAAAAATCCGGGGCTTTCGCGTCGAGCTCGGTGAGATCGAGGTGGTGCTGCGCCAGCACCCGGCGGTGCGCGATGTCGTTGTCGTGGCCAGGGAAGACGACCCCGGCGCGCTGCGGCTGGTCGCCTACTGGGTTGCCGCGGAGAGCGTATCGGAGGCCGAGGCCGCGCTGGCTGCTCATGCGCGGTCGAAGCTGCCCGAGCCCATGGTGCCGAGCGTCTTCGTGGAGCTCCCCCAGCTCCCGCTTACCTCCCATGGCAAGGTCGACCGCGGCGCCCTGCCTGTCCCGGACAAACGTCCGCCCGCCCCGGGAAAAGAAGCCGCTTTTGTCGGCCCTCGCACCGCCCTCGAAGCGGTGCTGGCGGAGCGTTTGCGCGCTGTGCTGCACGTGGAGCGGCTCGGGGTGCACGACGATTTCTTCGCCCTCGGCGGCGATTCCCTCGGTGCCGCCCGGGTCATCAATCGCCTGCAACAGGAGCTTGGTGAAATCATCCACACCGTGGCGCTGTTTCAGGCGCCCACCGTACACACCCTTGCGGCTTACCTCGAACGACGCTACCCCGAAGCCATCGCGCGAGCCTGGGGCGTGGTGGTGGAAGGCCCGGCGCGGGTTGCGAAGCGGTCGCTCACCGAAAGCGACCTCGCGCGCCTCCAGGCCACCATCGCACCCCTCCAACACAGCGCGGGCGCTGCGTCGCCCAATCCCCCCGCGCTGTTCGTGCTGTCGCCGCCGCGCTCGGGCTCCACCTTGCTTCGCGTCATGCTGGCAGGTCACTCCGCCCTTTTCGCACCGCCCGAGCTTGCGTTGCTGTCGTTTTCGACCCTGGCCGAGCGTCGCCTGGCCTACGCCGAGCCGCGCTGGGCCTTCGCCCTCGAAGGAACGCTCCGCGCTTGGATGGAGGTGCAAGGTTGCGACGCCGCCGAGGCCCGCCGGTTTCTGGACGAATGCGCGTCGTCGGGCATGAGCACGGGAGCCTTCTACCGTCTGCTCCAGGAGCGGATCGCAGGTCGACTGCTCGTCGACAAGACGCCTTCCTACGCCATGCATCCCAGCGTCCTGGCCCACGCGGAGGCGCTGTTCGCGGGCGCCCGCTACATTCACCTCGTGCGTCATCCCCACGACATGACGCGCTCCTTCGTCGAGGCACGGCTCGACGAGGTGTTCCTGCGCGAGCCCTACGACGGGCCGACGGACGAGCTGGCCGAGGCGGTGTGGGCGCTGTCGCACCAGAACATCCTTACCTTCCTCGACAGCATCCCGTCCCAGCGCAAACATCGCGTCGTCTTCGAGCAGCTCGTGCGCCAGCCCGACGCCGAAATGCACGCCCTCTGCGCATTCTTGGGCTTGCCGTTCGAGGCCTCCATGCTGCGTCCCTACGAGGACCACCGGGCCCGCATGACCGACGGTTTGCACGACGTCTCGCGCATGCTCGGCGACGTCAAATTCCACCAGCACGAAGGCATCGACCCTTCCGTAGCCGATCGTTGGAAACGGCTGGCTCCCGAGCGCGAGCTCGGCAAGGTCACCTGGTCGCTCGCTGCGCGCTTGGGCTACCCTCCGCCGGGGCCCACGCGGCTTGTCCGACGGGGAGCCAACGATGCCCCCGCGCCGCTCTCCTTCGCGCAGCAGCGTCTTTGGTTCCTCGATCAGCTCGAGCCTCACGACGCTTCGTACAACCTTCCCATGGCGCTGCGCTTCTCCGGGCCGCTGTGCGTACCGCTGCTCGAACGCGCGCTTGAGGCCTTGATCGCGCGCCACGCGGCCCTGCGTACAACGTTTCCCGCGCCGGACGGCAAACCTTACCCACGAGTCGGCCCCGTACCCTCGGTCACGCTCCCTGCCATCGAAACGTGCGAAGCCGATTTGAGCGAGCATGGCGCACGGGAGGCGGCGGCACCCTTCGATCTAGCCTCGGGCCCACTGCTCCGCGCGACGCTGCTGCGGCTCGGCGCCGAGGAGCACGTGCTGCTCTTGACGGTCCATCATATTGTCTCGGACGGTTGGTCGCTGGGCCTTCTGTTTCGCGACATCGGAGCGCTCTACCAGGCGCTGGTCGAGGGGCGGAACCCGGCGCTCGCGCGGCCCGCCGTCGACTACGCGGACTACGCCGCGTGGCAACGCGAGACACTCAGAGACGACGTCCTGGAAGCCCAGGTGGCGTACTGGCGGGAGCAGCTCGCGGGGGCGCCCGCGGCCCTCGATCTACCCACCAACTTCCCTCGCCCAGCCGTCCTGACGCATGCGGGGCGGGCCGTGCCCGTGGCGTTCTCACGCGACCTCTTGCAGGGTCTGCTCGACTTGGGCCGCCGTGAAAGTGCGACCCTGTTCATGACGCTTTTGGCGGCCTTCCAGGTCGTGTTGCACCGCTACTCCGGTCAGCACGAGATCGTGGTCGGTTCGCCGACGGCGGGTCGCACGCTCTTGGAGACGGAAGACGTGGTCGGCTTCTTCGCGAGCACGTTGGCGCTGCGCGTCGACCTCTCAGGGCGACCAAGTTTCCGCCAGGTCCTGCAACGGGCGCGCACCGTCACCCAAGGCGCCCTGGCCCACCAAGACGCGCCCTTCGAGCGCCTGGTAGAGACCCTGGCTCCCACCCGCGATTTGAGCCGATCGCCGCTGTTTCAGGTGATGTTCGTGCTGCAGCGAGGGGGCCTGCCCAGCATGCGCTTGGGTGACACCCGCTTGCAGCGGATCGAAGCCGAGCACGTCACGGCCAAGCTCGAGCTGACCCTCTCCCTTCGGGAGACCGACGAAGGTCTGTTTGGAACCCTGGAGTACAACCGCGCGTTGTTCGCCCACGACACCGTCGAGCGCATGGTAGGTCACCTGCAGACGCTCCTCGAAGGCGCGCTTGCCGCGCCCGACGTGTGCATCACCGACCTGCCGCTGCTCACGCCGGGCGAGCAGCAAGCCCTGCGCGAGGCGTGGAGCGGTCCCCGCGATGAAGGCCGGCGACCGGCCTGCGCCCACCACCTATTCGAGGACCAGGTCCGCCGTTCGCCCGACGCTACCGCCGTGATCTTCGAGGGGACGTCGCTGTCCTACCGCGACCTGAATACCCGCGCCGACCAGCTCGCAACGCGGCTGCGCCAGCTCGCTGCCGGACCCGACGTGTTGGTCGGCTTGTGCGTCGAGAGGTCCCTTGGCATGGTCGTCGGCTTGCTCGGGATCCTCAAGGCTGGCAGCGCGTATGTGCCCCTCGATCCAAGCTACCCGAAGGAACGCCTGGCGTTCATGCTGGAGGATAGCGGGGCCCCCCTGTTGGTAACGCAGGCGTCGCTCCCCGACCCGTTTCCCGAAGGCGCCCACCAGACGGTCTACCTGGACGACACGCCGTCGGAGCTTGCCACGCCGACGTCTTCGCCTGCCACGACGTCCGTGCACCTGGCCTACGTCATCTACACCTCGGGCTCGACGGGCGCGCCGAAGGGTGTCGGTATCTCGCACGGCGCGGCGGTGAACTTCCTGCGCTCGATGGCCGTCGAGCCCGGTTTTTCCAGCGGCGATCGCCTGCTCGCGGTGACCAGCTTGTCGTTCGATATCGCCTTGCTGGAGCTGCTCTTACCGCTCACGGTGGGCGGCTCGCTGGAGGTGGTGAGCCGTGACCTGGCCTCCGATGGCCCCGCCCTCGCCCAGCGCTTGCGCGCTTCCGGAGCGACGGTGTTGCAGGCGACCCCGGCCACCTTCCAAATGTTGTCTGCGACAAACTGGGAAGGTAGCCCAAGCCTCAAGGTCCTCGTCGGTGGTGAGGCCGTCCCGCGCGACCTCGTGCAGCGCTTGGTCCCGCGGACGGCGTCGATCTGGAATATGTACGGGCCGACCGAGACCACCGTGTGGTCCTGCGTGCAGCGCCTGGACGCCGACGAGGGTCCGGTACCGATCGGTCGACCCATCGCCAACACGCAGGTTTTGGTGCTCGATGACGCGCAGCGACCGCTGCCCTTCGGCGTGTACGGGGAGCTCTACATCGGGGGCGACGGGCTCGCGCGGGGATATTGGCGCAGACCGGCGCTCACGCTGGAGCGCTTCGTCCCCCACCCGTTCTCCGACGTGCCCGGGGCAAGATTGTACCGAACCGGCGACGTGGCCAGGTTTCGCCGCGACGGCGTCTTGGAATTTCGAGGGCGACGCGATCAGCAGGTCAAGCTCCGCGGTTTTCGCATCGAGCTTCGGGAGATCGAAGCGGTTTTGCGGCGCCATCCCGACGTCCGCGACGCGGCCGTCGTGCTCAGGGACCACGAGCGACCCGGCGGAGCACGCCTCGTCGCCTACCTGGTTTGCGCGGAGGGCGCGCCCGCGCCGCCCGTGCTGCGGGACTACGTGGCCTCGAAGCTCCCCGCGCCGATGGTGCCGTCGATCTTCGTGGCCTTGCCGAGCTTACCCCTTACGCCCAATGGCAAGGTCGACCGCCAGCGCCTGCCCGAGCCCCGGGTCGAGGGCCTCGCGGAGACCGCCGAAGAGCCACGGACTCCGATCGAAGCGATGGTCGCTGGCATCTGGTCAAGCTTGATGCCCGGACCTGCCCCCGATGTCCGCGACGACTTCTTCGACCGCGGCGGCCATTCGCTCCTGGCGACCCAGCTCGTGGCCCGCCTGGGCGCAGCGTTCGGCGTGGAGCTGCCCCTGCGTGCGTTGTTCGAGGCACCCACCATCGCCGGCCTGGCGGAGCGTGTCGAGGCCCTGCTTGTCCGAGACAATGGCACCTCAACCCAACCCCTCGTCGCGCGCGAGCACGGCCTCGTCCACCGCGCCTCCTTCGCCCAAGAGCGTCTCTTCTTTTTAGACCAATGGGGCCCGAAGAGCTCGGTCTACAACGTCCCCGCGGCGCTCCGGCTGTCGGGCCCCCTGCAACCGACGCTGTTCGAGCAGGCCCTGCGGGCGGTGGTTGCGCGACACGAGGCCTTGCGCACGACCTTCGCCATCGTGGAGGGTCAGGTCGAGGCCCGCATCGCCGCCGCGCTCGACGTCGAGCTGCCCGTGGTCACGCTGGACGCGGACGACCTTGCCATGGAGCTCGAGCGGCACGGAGAGACGGTCTTCGCGTTGGACCGCGGTCCGTTGTTCAAGGCGACGCTCCTCGGCCTGTGGCCGCGGGAGCACGTGCTCCTCTTCACCGCCCATCACAGCGTGTTCGACGGCTTCTCGCTGGGCGTTCTAATGCGCGATCTGCTGGATTTCTACGCTTCTTACCTGGGGCTTGCGCCTCCCCCAGCGCCGTTGTCCATTCAATACGGCGACTACGCGCTGTGGCAGCGCGAGCGGCTCCAGGGCGACCTGCTCACGTCGAGGCTCGCGTATTGGAAGACCCAGCTCCAGGGCGCGCCGCCCACCCTCGATCTACCCATCGACCGACCCCGCCCCGCACGCCAAACCTACCCCGGCGCGAGCTGTCCGGTGGTCCTGGGCAAAGGCCTCTCCGAGGGCATTTCGGCGCTGGCTCGCCGGGAAGGGGTCACCCCGTTCATGGTCCTCATGGCGGCCT
>CAYLJT010000094.1:0-14780 GCA_964383995.1 uncultured Polyangiaceae bacterium | reverse complement strand
GGACGCGGATATCCCCTGCGTTTGCAGGGAAATGAGATTCCGTTGATGGCCCGGATCATCTCGGTGGCCGACACCTACGACGCGATGACGAGCGATCGATCCTACCGTCGCGCGCTGCCCCACGAGGTCGCGATCGCGGAGATCGATCGCTGCGCAAGCACCCAGTTCGATCCCGATGTGGCGGGCGTTTTCGTCGAAGGCATCGACGAGTACCGCGACGAAGAACGGGCCTCGGGGCGGCAGGTCCCGGAGTGACGGCGAGCTCCAGCTACGGAGCCCGCGCCATGTGGATTGGGCGGCGGCGCTACGCGCCCATGCACGAGCTTCAACGGCGGCTCGTCGAGGCCCGCGCGGCGAAGCGAATCGGCAACGTGGTGCTGCTGCTCGAGCACGAGCCGGTGATCACCCTGGGCCGCGGCGCCCACCGCGAGAACGTGCTTTTAGCGCCGGAAGAGCTGCACCGAAGGGGCATCGATCTCGAAGAGACGGGGCGCGGCGGCGACGTGACCTACCACGGCCCGGGCCAGCTCGTGTGTTATCCGATCGTCGATTTGCGGCCCGATCGCTGCGATGTACGCCGCTACGTGCGGTCCCTCGCGGAGGTGATGATCCGCATCGTGCGCCGCTACGGCGTCGAGGCCGGGACCGTCGAAGGGTTGATTGGCGCGTGGGTCGACAAACAGGCACCTAGCGAGTGGGCCGGCGAGGAGTGGGCCCGAGACCTCGTGAAGATAGGCGCGATCGGCGTGCGGCTGTCGCGCTGGATAACCATGCACGGCTTCGCCCTCAACCTGAGCTTGGACCCGAAGGACTTCGAGGTCATCGTGCCCTGTGGCATCAAGGACCATGGCGTCACGTCTGTCTTCGACGCTACGGGGAAGGCCCCGTCGCCGCGGGAAGCGGCCCTCTCCAGCGCGGACGATCTGCGAGCGGCGTTGGAGCTCGACATCGCCGAGGTGGAAGACTGGGAGTCGGTCATTGACCTTGAAGCGGCGCTCTTCGGCGAACTGCCTACCTCGCTGAACGCACAAGCGCGCCCGTAGCCGGGGCACGCCCGCGGCTCGGCTCAGGTGCCGTCGAGACAGCAGAGGGTCGTCGGCTCACCGAGCGTCACACCGCCGGTCGGAAGCGCGCCGCCCGCGGAGACACCGCAAGAGCCGCCGCTGGGCGGCTGCGTGACTTGCAGCTTCTTTGAAAAGACGGGGGGATTTCCGGGGATGTTCTTGCACGTCCCCGCGGTGAAGGTGGTCAGTACGGCCTGCGAGCAATCACTGACGTTGTTGCTGCTGTAGACGGCCACCGTCGCGGCGCAGGTGCTGCCCGTCGCCGGATCGCACTGGCATGCTGTGCAGTCGCGGTCATCGACGATCTCGGCCGGGTCGTAATAAGAGTGCTTGTCGTTGAACGGCGCGGGACAGGCGTCGTCGCCCGATTTAGCCACGCACACGCCCGCCTGAAACGAGCCGCCGGGGCGCGGCAGGCACACGCTACCTGTACCGCAACCGCCGCCAAACGTCGCACCACCGCAGGCCTTCGCGGAGACCGCCCAGGTGGGCGGATCCACCGTCGCCACGCCCCCTTTGGGGGCGCAGGTCTCGCCGGAGACGATGGGGCTGTTGCTCGACAAAGCCACATTGCACGGGCTCATGTTGTCGGAGCCGCACAGGTTCTGATTGCCGAGGTACCCTTGCGTACCGAAACACGTGCCGTCCCACGCGGCAGGGATCTGCAGATAGCCCACGTAAACTGGGTTGGTGCCGCAGGGCTTGTCCGAGACACGAACAGCGTCGATGCCCGGTTGTTGGGCGTCCATGTCGGGCAAGGTGCAAACGCCGTTGGTCGGAGGATCGCAAGAGCACGCGCTGCACTCCGCGCTGGGGGCGATGGGCGTCGCGGAGCCCGCGTAGGCGGTGTCGGGGAACTCGGCGGGACAACCGGGCTCGCTCCCGGGGATCGACTCGGCGAGGGCTAGATAGCCAAAGATGCCCCACCCGGTAGGAATGGCATCGACGCACGAATAGCCTGCATCGCAGTCGGGATCGGCGCAGTCGACGGCCTGGTCACCATCATCGTCCACGCCATTCAGGCAGTCTTCGCCGCCCGAGCCCGTGGTGGTCGAGGTGGTCGTCGCGGTGCCCGTGGTGGTCGCCATGGTGCCCGTGCTGGTGGCCCCGCCGCCCGTCGTCGCGCTGGTGGTCGGACCGCTCGATGTCGAGCCACCCCCGCCGGCCTCTGCGTCAAACTGGTAGTCTGGATAAAAGCAGCCCGGGCCGAGCGCGCCCGCGACGACCGCGGCGACTGTCCCAGTCACAAGCCAAGTGCCAAACGCTGAACGCATTTAGAAGCTCCCAACCAAGCTCGCGCCTGCGAGGTCTGCGCCCGGTGACGTCGCTACCATCTTTACGCCGTGAAAGCGCGCCGCGGGGCTCGCCTCGACGGCCGCCGGTGCCTCGTCGCCGGGACCCTGGTTCAGGAGCATGTACACGCCCACGGCGACCCCTGCGACGCCGAGCGGGATCGTGACCTCCGCGAGACCCGTATAGAGCTTGCCCGAATCGGCGGTGCTCTCCGCCGACTTGGGGCAGTGGCCGTCGGTGCACATGCTATCAAGGTCGCTGATGGTGCCCGCGCGCAAGATCATGAATACGACGCCCGCCGCCAAGCTGGCGCCGCCCGCGCCTGTAATCACGTAGGCCATGGTGGGATCGGCGGGCTCGGCTTTGGGCTCGTCGCGCTTCGGGCCGTCGACCACCGTTTTGTCGGGCTGCTTGGGCTTCAACAGCTCGAGATCGATGACGAGCGGCACCGTCTTGCTTTCACGCTCGGCGATCGTGACGTTCTCGCGCGTCGCTTCCTGACCGTTGATCTTCCCAACGATGATGTGAGCCCCCGGATCGACGGGGATTGCGCTGCCAATCTGCCCCGCCCCGAGCTCCACGCCGTCGAGCTCGATGACCGCCCCTTCGGCCCCTTCGCCCCGCTCGACAACGAGCTTCGGAATGCGCTCTTCGAGGGCTTCCATACGGGGCCCCACCTGCGCCGCGACGTCTTTCGCCTTGGCGGCCTCGGCCTCGCTCGCGGCCAAGCGATAGTTGCCGAGGGCAGAGACCAAGCGACCCAGGTGCTCCTCGCACTCGGCGATGTTGAAGGCCACCTGCGGGGTCATTTTGACCTGGGCGACGGCCTTGAACTTGGCCAAGGCACCGGACCAGTCCTGGGCGGCGCTGAGCGCCAGACCCTCACGGAACTGCGTACGAGCACGATCGATTTCTTCGGGGGTCTGCGCGACAGCGGAAAATGCAAAAGAAAGCGACAAAGCGGCCAAGGCGAGCGCCAACGAGCGGGGTCGTTTCATGGGTTCGACGAGCCTATCACGGACCCGAGAGCGATGGGAGGTCTCTGCAAAAGGTCGCCGTGTCGGGGGAGTTTTGGGTGCGCTTCAGCCGCCGACACGCAGCACGCGGTGCAGGGTTCCGGCGACGACGTCCATGACGGAGACGGCGGCACGCGCCCGAAAACCAGCCGGAGGCAGGAGCACGGGCTCGTCGCTCGCGTAGGCCGACAGCCACTCGTCCATGGCTTCGCGCCCCCAAAGCCCCTTGATGTCGAACAACGAAAAGTCCGTGATTTTCGCGCCGAGCGCGATGCCCACGTCACGTCGCAGCTCGCTCGCGTCACGATAAACTGGCTCTCCTCCCAAGGCCCCTTGGCCCAAGAGCCCGAGCCCCACACTGGCCCTCTCGCCAAACAGACCACGCGCCGCACGACAGCCCTCCTCCAACAGGGCCTCAGCGTCTCGCCGGCTGAGAACGCCCTTGGAAAACCCCTCCAACATCGACGTGTACAGCATCGTCTCGACCCTATCCCAAGGGACCTGTCGCACGGGCGTCCCGAGCAAGCGCTCCCAGCGCGGCGCGCCTTCCCCCCAAACGCACAAGGGCACAATCGCGGCCGCCACGGCGATCCCCAAACTGGACATGTCCTGTGTCAGCGCTTGAAGACGCGCGACCGACGACTGCCAGTCGACGACGTTGGGCGGCTCTCCGAGCGGCAAGTGACGAAGGGCCTTGGCCCCGTGGGCCAAGAGCGCCCGGAGCGGATCGACGCTGGGCTCGAGGTCGATCAGGAGCTCGCGAGGCAACGCGTGGGGATCCCCCAAAGCGTCGATCATGCGGCGCACGAGGTCGGAGAAAAGCGCCATATTTCGTGCATTTGCCCAGCGACCGTCCTCATCGCGCAGCATGGGCCAGAGCGTCACGGGGACACCATGGTCGCGGCAAGCCCGGACCACGTCGGCGGCTTCGTCGAACGTCCAGGGTCGCACCGAAACCACGAGCCCCAGGCCGTGCGCGCGGAGCAGCCGTTGCGTGGCAGGAGCCCTGAGCTCCGCGCCGGGGACATCCTCGGCGTAGATTCGTCGACGGACCGTGCGGCTCGCTTGGACGGACATGGCCGGCCTAGGGTAGCCTCCTCGCATGAAGATTCTCTACGGCGTCGTTGGCGAAGGCATGGGCCACGCGATGCGCTCGCGGGTGATCCTCTCGCACCTCGTGGGGCGGGGACACGATGTCGAAATCATGGCCTCTGGGCGGGCCACCGACTACCTGGCGAAGCGCTTCGAGGGGGTGAATCGCATCCACGGTCTGCACATGATTTACGACGAGAACCGTGTTCGCCGGGGGCGCACCTTGTTCTCGAACGTGCTCGCCGGAGCCGCCGGGATCCCCAAGAACATTCAGGCCTACTTCGAGCTGATCAAGGACTTCCGGCCCGACGCGGTCATCAGCGATTTCGAGTCGTGGACCTATCTGTACGGGAAAGTGCACCAATTGCCGGTGTTTTCGATTGACAACATGCAAATCATCAATCGCTGCACCCTGCCCGACGAGGTCACCGAGGGCCACGAGACCGACTTTCAAATCGCCAAGGCGTTCGTGAAGGGCAAACTGCCATTTTGCGACCACTACTTCATCACGACGTTTTTTCATCCGAAGATTCGGAAGCCCAATACAAGCCTATACCCGCCGATCCTCCGGCCCGAGATCCTCGACGCCAGGGCCAGCAAGGGGGACCACCTCTTGGTCTACCAAACGGCGGAGGGCAATGACACCTTGGCCGACACACTGGCCGCCACGGGCCTACCCTGCCGCATTTACGGCATGCGCCGCACCATCCAGAAGGACGAGGTCGAAGGCACACTGACCTACAGGCCCTTCTCGGAGACCACCTTCATCGAAGATTTAGCCTCGGCTCGCGCGGTCATCGCCGGAGGCGGCTTCACGCTCATGGGCGAGGCCGTCTATCTGCACAAGCCGATGTTGGCCGTGCCGGTGGGCGCCCACTTCGAGCAACTGCTGAACGCCCGTTATTTGGAGCACGAGGGCTTCGGCAAGGCGGCCCAAAGCCTCGACGACCCGTCGATCGTCCACGCCTTCGTGAAAGAGCTGCCGCGCTACGAAGAGGCCCTGTCAAGCTACCAGCAGAAGGGTAATTCGGCCTTGTTCGACGCCATCGACGACACGTTGAGCTCCGTCGCCGTGCCCAGCCGATAGGCTATCTGCTCAGGGCCAAACGTACTCGCAAATGAGCGGCCTCAGGTCGGCGCAGTCCTCCGAGCGCCAGAGACCGTTGGAGTCGATCGTCGCGCAGCTAGCGTTGCCACCGGGGTTCGAGTCGGGCTCGCCGGGCGCCCAGCTCTTGTAAGACAGGAACGTCGCCACGCCGCCCGGGTTCGCCTGCCAAACCCAGAAGTTTGGCGTGTTGGTGTCCGTCGCGCCGATCCAAGGCTCCAGAAACTGGGGAGGAACCAGGCTGGCGATGGTGGCATTGTCGTTCGAGCTCAAGATGCGCGTTTTATGCATCTGGAAGGCCTCGCACGCCTGCTGGGACCAGGGCACCGCCGAAGGCATGTAGACAAAGCAGCGGGCAAAGTCGTCGGAGAACGCGGAGGTCCCGAAGGAGCACTCTTTGGTGCACGTCGAGCTGCAGAAATCCCCTGAAATGACGTTACCGTCGTCGCACTCCTCGGTGGCGGGGTTGACGATGCCGTCCCCGCAGGCGCTCAACTTGCAGTTGGCGCGACAACCGTCGGTGTCGATGAGGTTGCCGTCGTCGCATTCTTCGTAGCCCGTGCGCACGACGCCGTCGCCACAAGTGGCAGTCTTGCAGACGTCCGTACAAGCGTCCTCGGCGATCGTATTGCCGTCGTCGCAGACCTCGCCGATCTGGGTTTGAATGATGCCGTCGCCGCAGCTCGACCTCGTGCAGTTCGAGCGACAAGCGTCGTTGTCCACGAGGTTGCCGTCGTCGCACTCTTCGGTCTCGGGGTTGACCTTGCCGTCGCCGCAGATGTTGAACAGGCAGGTGGTGAGGCAAGTGTCGTTGCTCGACACGTTTCCGTCGTCGCACTCCTCGACGCCCGTATGCACGAAGCCGTCACCGCACTTGGCGTCGTCGCAGGTCGAAAGGCAGGCGTCGGAGTCCACCGAATTGCCGTCGTCGCAAGCCTCTTTGTTCTGGAGGATGCCATCGCCGCAACGGGGCAGTTTGCAGCCATTCGTGCACTCGTCACCGTCGACATCGTTGCCGTCGTCGCAAGCTTCGCCGTCGTCCACACGACCGTCGCCACAGGTGGGATCGGGGCTTGTCACACAGGCCGTGTGCGTTGCCGCGAAGAGCGGGACGAGGGCGAGAAGAGCAAGGTAGGACGGGTGAAACGACTTCATTGTGGTTACCATTTCTTCGGGGCGGCGAGGGACGCCGCCTGCCAGTGCGGCCAATCAGCGTCTAGCCCTCTTTGCCTGCGCCCACGAAGGTGTCCTCGCGGTCGGCAAAGAGCAGATTGAATGTCGTGAGCGATCCGTAACAGCCGGTAATGTAGCTTTGGAGCTGCACTTTCTCTTCGTCGGTGAGGCCCGAAGCGGCATTGACCTTGGCCTCGAGCACCCGGAGCTTGTCGCGGATCATCACGATCTTCTTGAAAAAGCTCTCCAAGGGCACGACCTTGTCGGCCACGCCCTCTTTGCCCGCCTTGATGACCAACTGCCCCCCTTGCCAGCGCGCGCCGATCGGGGGTGAGGAAATGCCCAGCTCATCCGCAAGAACTTCGCGCAAAACCCGGCGAAAATCGTCGATATCCATGTCGATGTCGATCTCGGAAGGAAGGGGCGTCGCGGCTTCGCCCGGTGACACCACGGCTCGGCGCAACCCTACATCGCCGGCGCCCCGATGGGACCCCCCACCCGCCCTTCGGGGCTCGCCAGCGGCCCGAGGCTTGGGGGGAGGCGCAAAGGTCCCCCGCGGGCGGTAGCGGGAGCAGGTGGAACGGGCGCTGACGGGTGGCGGAAACACGGCGAGCCCGCATTCGCCGAAGCGCTGTCCCAAGGCGTCCGTGTGCGCCCGCGTGAATGCGCCGCAGCTTCCGCACTCGCCTTCGTACGCTTCCACGGGGGCCATCCTATACCAGTACCTCGGGACAATCGCACCAGCGCGCTACCATCGCGGCATGCGTCTCGCGCCGATTGCCGCCTTGGTCGTTACCCTCTCAGGTTGCGCCGCTCAACCCGCCGCATCGCCGGTCCCGCGTCCCCCCGCCCCGCTCCCCAGCGCTCCGCCCTCCGACGCCACGCCGCCGAAGGTCGACACGATGTTGCATTTCTCGCACGACGACCTCGACGCCGCGCAGGGCCGCGCGCGGGCCGCCAAGAAGGCCGTCCTGATCGACGCCTGGGCCCCCTGGTGTCACACGTGCCTGAGCATGCAGTCGTTCGTGCTGAACGACCCCGCGCTGGGGCGCTTCGCGTCCCAAATCGAAGCCGTCGCGCTTGACACCGATCGCCCTGAAAACGCGGGGTTTCTCGAACAATATGCGATCAGCGCGTGGCCTACCTTCTTGGTCATCGATCCCGAGAACGGCGAGGTCTTCGGTTATTGGCCGGGCTCTGCGACGCTCGATGAGACCGCGTCTTTCCTCGAAGAGGCCGTGAGCGCGCTGGCCGCGGCGCGCGGCGGCAGCGCGATCCCGGGTAGCGACGGCGACCTCGTGCGAGGTCACGCGGCCCTCGCGCGCCGCGATGCGAAGGAGGCTGCAACGGCCTACGCGAGGGCCGCGGCGTCGCTGAAGCCCCACGAGCCTCGCCGAAGCGAGGCCTTGATCGGCTGGATCCGCGCGCTCTACGCCGACAAGAACTGGGCGGAGTGCGCTCGCATCGGGCGCGACTACCTGGCGGAGGTCGAGGGCGGCGCGACCCCCGCGGACTTTTCGTACTACGCACTGACCTGTGCGGAGGCGCTGCCCGAGGGCGCAGACCGCGCAAAAACCCTTGAAATTGCCATAAAACGGCTCCAAGAGCTGGCTCGAAATCCGCCCCCAGGGGCCGCCATCGACGATCGCTCGGACACCTACGGCATCCTCGCGGATGCGCGAAAATCGGCCGGTGACGAGGCGGGCGCGCGGCGGGCCAACGAAGCGCGCATCGAGCTTTTGGAGGCCGCAGCGCGCTCCGCAACTAGCGTCGAGGCCGCGTCTACGTTCGACTACCAGAGGTCCCTGGCCTACCTCGCGCTCGGCCGCGGCGACGACGCCGTGAAGATGCTCCGCGCCAGGGCCGAGCAGCGCCCCGACTCCTACGAGCCCGTGGCGCGGCTCGCGGACGTGTTGCACGAGCTTCACCGCGACGACCAGGCCCTGACCGCGATCGAGCGGGCGATCGCACTTTCCTACGGCCCGCGGCGCTTGCGCTACGTGTCCACCCGCGCCGACATCCTGAAAGCCCTCGGGCGTTTCGACGACGAGTTGGCTGCGCTGCGCGAGCTCGTGCGGGGCTACGAAGGCCTCGCCCGAGGCCACGCCAACGAGGCCAAGCTCGCTGCCGCCCGAAAGAAGCTCGCCGAGGCCGAGGCCCGCCCGCGAAAGCCTTGAGGCCGCCGTCGCGAGACGCGCCGCTTGGCACGAGGGCCCATCCTGTGCACGATGGGCTCGCATGTTTCGAGGTTTGCCGCGCGCCTTCGCCGTCGTTGGGTTGGTCCTATGTGCCGCGTGCACCATCGACGTCGGCGATCAAGCGTGCATTGAGAGCGACGTGCCGACCGACAAGGACGATCGTTGCCCTTACGGGCCGCCCGGCGGTCCCAAGGTGCCCGGCGGTGACTGTCCGCTCGTCGTGCAGACCCCGGACGACCCGGCCTGCGCGACGTTGACCTGGGCCGACTCCGTTTATCCGATCCTCGTCGACCCTTTGCTCGGCAACTGCAGCGCGGGCGGCTGCCACGGCGAAGAGCCCGGCGCCCGCGGCGTGTACGTTCCCGAGGGGGATCCGAAAACCGGCTTCGACGAGCTCGTCGCGTACACGAACGCCAAGCAGCTCCCCTACATCAACACGGCGGATCCCGCCCGTTCGTGGATCATGTGCAACATCGAGGGCACGCCTGGGGGCGGCTCCCCAATGCCCAAGCCGAGCGGGCTCACCGACGCGACCGCCATCGCAGCGATTCGGCAATGGGTCGCCTGTGGCGCCAAGCTGAATCCCTGATGCAACACGCGAGAAGTCGCGTGTGTAGCTGGCTCGCCAAGGCCGCCAGCCTTCGAACGGCCGCACCAGAAGACAATGTGGGACACATGCCCCTTCGTGAGACCTGGTGGCAGAGGCACGCAGAACAAAAACCGATCCCTGGTGGATCCAAGAGGATCCAATTTCTGCGGGAAAGCGCTGCGCACGATGTGCAAATCGGGCCGATTGCACAACTTGCTCATTGGCCCGCATCGTGCTGTTGTGGAGCGTGACCGCTTGGAGGATGCCATGACGAAGACGAGCCCCACGACGAAGAGCCTGACCAAGAGCATTACGGTTCTCGCCCTCATCGCCGCCGCCCTCGGCCCCCTCACCGGTTGCGCGACCGTCGCTCCCTACGAGCGCGGCAAGCTCGCTCATCCCACGATGGCCGCTGCGGACTCCGCTGGCTTCGGTGAGTCGCACCTGCGCGCGATCTCCGAAGGCGCGACCGGCGGCAGCGGTGGCACCGGCAGCGGCTGCGGCTGCAACTGAGCGACAACCCTTCCCCTTTGCAGCGGCGCGCTCCGATATAGTGACCGCGCGTGAACTCGAAACCCCACGCCATCTCCATTGCTCTCGCGCTCTTCGGCGCCCTCGCGTTGTCGAGCTCCGTGGCGTTTGGCGCCAAGAACGACAAAGACGTTCGTGAGCTGGTCGAGGGTGTGCTCGCCACCGACTACACCTCGGCGAGCTACGACGAGGCGCTCCAAAAGCTCGACTTCGCCAAGCAGGCCTGCGCCGAAGACGCGTGCAGCCCCAAGGTCACGGCGCAGGTCTACGTGGCCCTCGGTACGGTCCTGGCTGGAGGCCTGAAGAAGAGCAAAGAGGCGGAGGACGCCTTCGTGTTGGCGCTCCGGGCCGACCCAACCGCCACGCTCTTCGCCGACTACATCACCCAGGAGGTGCAGCAAGCGTGGGGCGCCGCACGCCAACGCGGCTCCGCGAGCGGCGGCTCATCCACCGTCCCCGCCCAGTCCACGCGACCCAAGCGCACCTTCGAAGGCGGCCGGCCGCCACGAGGTTGGCGCAGCGCCGAGGCGCATTTCTATTTCCAAGAAGCCGTTGCTGCTGAAAAGGACCGCGCGTGGTCCGACTGCGCGGGCAACGCACAAGCCTCGTTAGCCCTCGAAAACCGCACGCAAACGCGCTTCTTGGCGGCCTCGTGCCAGGAGCGCGCGGGGCTGTGGTTGGAGGCGCTGGCGGACTTCGAGGTCGTCGCCCAGATGGGGGCGAAGCTTGGCCTGCGCGACACCGCCAAGAAAGCGACCCAAAGGGCCGACGACCTGCGCGCGAAGATCCCGAAGATCATCCTGCGAAAGCCCGCCAAGGCCACCGATCTCGTCGTGAAAATGAACGGCGTCGACGTGCCTGAAGATCAGCTCGGCGGTGAGATCTGGGTCAACCCGGGTCAACGCGAGGTGACGGCCGTGGGCAAGGTCGACGGTACGACGCAGGTGTTCGATCAAGTCGTCGAGGCCGCCGAGTTCGAGACCGCGATCGTCGAGATCAAGCTGCGCCCCAAGGGCCTTCAGGGCGCCGATCAGGCCACGATCCGCTGCATGTCCGAGGCTCGAACGCGCGAGGACATCGCCAAGTGCGTGGGCGGTGGCGGCATCGGGCTACCCACGGGGCTCAACCTGACGGTCGGCACCGAGCTCTCCGGCTACCACGACTCCGATCACGTCGACGTGGTGAGTCCCGCGTTCTACGCGCGCGTCGAAAACCCCACGGATGGCTGGGGTTTTGGCGGCTCGTTCGTTGTCGACGTGGTCACCGCGGCGTCGACGGACATCGTCGCTACCGCATCGCCGCGCTGGACCGAGCTGCGCTACGCGCCCGCCCTCTCGGGTCACAAGAAGATCTCCGATGTCGACGTCGGCCTGCGCGGAAACATCTCCGTCGAGCCCGACTATCTGGCCACCAGCGTGGGTGCGTCGGCGTCGGCGGACCTCGTTCAGAAAACGGTGACGCCGAGCCTGAGCTACGAATTTTCGTACGACATCTCCGGTCGCGCGGGCACGAGCTTCGACGCCTTCTCCCGACCTCTCAACCGTCACGGCCTCGATCTCGGCGTCACGTTCGTGGTCGACAAGGCCTCGTTCTTCACGGTCTCGAGCACGCTCGTCTTCGAGAGCGGCGATAGCTCGAAGCCCTACCGCTACGTGCCGGTATTCGATCCCGACGTCGCCGCGCTCGTTCAGCCCGGGCAGTCCATCGACAGCGTTCTGCTAGCACGCGCGGTCGATCGCCCGCTGGAGCAGCTGCCCACGAGCCGCCAACGTTTCGCCCTCGCCGCGCGCTACGCGCGGCGATTTGCGTCGTCGACGGCGCGCGCCGAAGAGCGCCTCTACACCGACAACTGGGGTCTGAAGGCATCCACCACCGACGCGACCTACTTCATCGATGTCACGAAAGATCTCCGCGTCTGGCCCCACATGCGGTTTCACATGCAGTCGGGCGTCGACTTCTGGAAGCTCGCGTACGTCACCACCTTGACGTCCAAGGGCGGCACAATCCCCGTATTTCGCACGGGTGATCGCGAGCTCGGCCCACTGTGGAGCCTCACCGGAGGTGGCGGCGTTCGACTCGCCCTCGACGACGAGGGAGCCTACGCGCTGATCGCCTCAGCCGACGTGGTCTACTCGCGCTTTCTCGATCATCTGTTTGTGCTCCAACGTTTTGGATACTTCGGGCAAACCACGCTGGAGGTCGAGTTTCAATGAGACCTAGCTGCGTCTCGCTGGCCCTGTCCGCTTCACTAGCTGTCCTCGCGTCGGCGACGGTGCTCGGCTGCGGGAATCCCGTCGTCGACGTGCGCGTGGATCAACTCGGCGACGAAAACCCCAACGTTGCGCCCGGACCGTACCATCGCCCCGGTCAGCCCTGCGTGCTCTGCCACAGCAAATACGAAGGCGTTAGCCCCGAAATAAGCGTGGGCGGGACCATCTTCGCCACGCCCATGAAGGACATCCCGGTCAACGGGGTCAAGGTCACGTTGATCGACGCGCAGGGCGACAGTCGCACCGTCGCGACCAACTGCATCGGCAACTTCTACATCGAAAAAGACAACTGGGACCCGCTGTTCCCCCTCCACGCCGAGATCGAGTTCGAGGTCCCCGACAGCTCGGGCCTGACCAAGCGCGCGGTCATGGCGACGCGCATCAACCGCGACGGCTCCTGCGCGGGCTGCCACGAGGGCACACCGAACCAGGGGTCACCCGGTTGGGTCTATTGCGCCCTCGACAGCGCCGGCTACAGCTTCCCCGAGCCCGATGCCTCTTGTCCGGGACAAGTTCCATGAGCATCAAGGCTGCCCTCCCCAAGCTCGCCGTTGCCGCGATCGTCGTGGCCGGTGGTTGCTCCTCCATCGACCCCGACGCGGTGAACACGATCGAGTGTCCCACCGACGATCCAGCGCTCTTCAGGCCTGTTTCGCAGGTCTTGGAGCTGCGCTGTGGCACCCTCGACTGCCACGGCAGCATCGCCCGCCCGCTGCGCTTCTATGGCCAATACGGCCTGCGTCGACCCGAACCGCCCGACTCCGCCAACGTCGGTAACTACGCGCAGTACTACCCAGGCGGCCAAGAGCCCACGACCCTCGCCGAGCTGCAAGACAACGTTCGTTCGCTGTGCGGCCTCGAGCCCGAAACGATGACGCTCGTCGTGCGCGGCGAAAAAGACACCGAGGACCTCGCGGTCGTGCGCAAAGCGCGCCTCACCGAAAAACACAAGGGCGGCCGGGTTTGGTTCAAAGGCGATGAAGGCGACCGCTGCGTCGTGTCGTGGCTCGACGGCACCATCGCAGCGATCGGCACCGGCGCTTGCGAAGACGAGCTCACACGCAATCGCTGACACGTTCGGAGTAAGCTCCGCCGCGTGTCCGAGCATTCCGCGCCCCTCACCCTCGACATCCACCAGATCCTGGCGATCTTGCCGCACCGATTTCCGTTCGTGATGGTCGACCGCGTAACGAGCATCATCAGCGGCAAAGAGATCCGCGGCCACAAGTGCGTCAGCTACAACGAGCCTTGGTTTCCGGGGCATTTCCCCACGCGGCCCATCATGCCCGGGGTGTTGATCCTCGAAGCCCTCGCGCAAATCGGCGGCATCTTGGCCTACGCCTCGGAGCCCTTCGATCCGACCTCGAACCTCATGTTCTTCCTGGGCATCGACAAGGCGAAGTTTCGCCGCACGGTCGTGCCCGGCGATCGGCTCGACCTACGCGTCGAGGTCGTGCATCACCGCACCAACGTGTGGAAGCTCCGCGGCGAGGCAAGCGTCGAAGGGTCGCTCTGCGCGGAGGGAGAGCTGTTGGCGTCGATCGTCGATCGCGATCCGTAGCGATCGGCAAGGGCTCGTCAGAAACGCGAGACGAGCTCGAGGCGCGCCCCTTCGAACGGCGGAAACTGCCGGCAAACGCCGGACACGCAACGGATCGCTCCGCGTTGTTGACCCACGAACAGCGCTACGGTGTCGAACAAGCGGTCCATCGTGGTCTCGGACGAGCCGCTACGGTATTGCAGGCCGCCGTTGACGTAGTGGCACAGCTTGGTGTCGGTGCCGGCCGCGCAGCCCTGACGGCCGAGGTACTCGTAGCCGAAGATGGCGGTGAAGTGGGGAGCCCACTTGAAGGCCGCGTAGTTCTCGCCTTCGTTCCACGACCGACTGAACGCGATCGGCTCGTAGCGATGACGGTGAAACCCCTGAAATTGAAGGGACAACGAGCCGGTCAGGTGCTTCTCGAGATCGTAGCGAATGTACCCCTCGCGATAGAACGCGGTCGTCCCGCTCGCGTCGGGCTGGGGCGTGTCGGTGAGGCGCGCGCCCACCCAAACGATGCCATGAGAGCGCCCTTCTTCGAGCTTCACGTCAAGACCCGCCGCGGTATCCCAGGTGTCCGAGCGAAATCGATCGTCCGTCTCGCAAGTCGAGTTCTTGGCGTCGACCTCCGAGTACGAGCGATAAAAACCGCCCCACCCGAACACGCTCGTGGCCCTGTCGAAGCGGAAGTCGGCGCGCGAGCGTCCACCCGTGACGCACACGTTGGGCGCGCCAATTTGCTCGACGTAGATTGCCTCGGCGGTGGGCGGTTGGCTGTAACCGACCGCTGCAAACTCGGGCGCTGAGAAGGTCGGATCGGTGATGTCGATGTTGGCCGCGAGCGGGTAGTAGCTTCGATAGTGCTTGCCCTCGATGGACACGCTCAGAGGTCCACCACGCACGGTGCCC
>CAYLJT010000093.1:0-14790 GCA_964383995.1 uncultured Polyangiaceae bacterium | reverse complement strand
TGGAGCGCGCGATGGCCTTTCATGGTGTGCGGATCGAGCGCTGAGGGGTCGGGCGCGCCGCGAATTTCTGCGGCGCCGTGCTGAGAGGCTGAACGCTGGGTAAGGAGGCGAACGAGCGTCCTTACGCTCCCGGAGGTGCAAGGAGGGAGGAAGGTCCGACTGAACGACTACTCAATGCGCGAGGGCGCCCTCGATGCCCGCCTTGATCGCTTCGAGGTCGCTTGTGTGCTCCAGTTTCGAGACAATGACTCTATCCGAATCCATGAACGCGCTGTACGACGATGAGCCACCGCCGTCCCAAAGCGCCAAGATGGCGCCCGTGGGATCATAAAGGGTCACGACGTCTTCATGGCCGTAAGCGTCACGCCAGATCTTGCAGTACTCGGCGTTGGGCGGATCGCCCTGGGCGTTCTCCACAATGACGTTCAACGAGGCCACGTTTTGACCCGCGAGCTCGTCGGTCAAGGCCTCTTGTTGCGCGGACACGCTTTGACAGAGAGGACACCAGCCGAAGGCGCCAAACACGAAGAGCGCGCTTGCGCCGCAGAAGGTGGTGAGGGACACGTCGTTACCATCGCAGTCTTTCACGACGATGTCACCCAGCTGGTCGCCAATGTCGAAGCCTACAGCGACGCCGGGCGGTGTTGCGGGGCATTGATCCGGGCCCCAGACGGCGCCGGAGCCGCCGGTCCCTGCGGTCGTCGCTGCGCCGCCAGCGCCTCCCGAGCCGCTCGCCGTGGTCACGCTGCCCGTCGTGGTCGCGGAGGTCGTGTTCCCCGTTCCACCGCCGCCCCCCGCGCTCGACGTCGCTTGTTCGCCGCCGTTGCCGTCTGAGCTTGTTCCGCCACAGGCGCAGAGTAGGACAAGGACGGCTCCGAAGATCCCAATTCGCATGAGCGCCCTTACGACGCTCGAGCCCGCCCGTTTCGCCGAGGGCTCGCGATGGCCTCCGCCAGGCTCAACGCCCTTTTCCTTGCCAAGGCCTGGCGCGTCCCCCAGACTCGCGCCCATGTTCATCGTCACCAATCGCATCCCGGTCGCCGAAGGTCACGAGATAGACTTCGAGGATCGCTTCAAGAACCGCGTTCATCTGGTCGACACGGCGCCCGGCTTCGTACGCAACGAGGTCCATCGCCCGCGCCCCATCAAGCTCGATCACGCCACAGGGCAGTGGCTGCCCGACCCCGAAAATCCGGGGTACTACGAGGTGAAGACGTGGTGGCGCACGTTCGAGGACTTCGTCGCCTGGACCCAGAGCCCCGCGTTCGCTGAGGCCCATAAGAACCGCGCGCCGAAGGACATGTTCCGGGGCCCGAGCGCCCTCGTGGTGCACGAACTCGTGACCAGCACGGACCTCGAATGAAGGCCCGAGAGGCGATCGGGAAGAGCGTGCACCGGAAGGTGCCGTGGTATTTTAGCGAGGCCGCCGCGGCGAACTAGCTGAAGGTCGATCTTTGCTGGGCGGTGCCGGGCTAGATCAATGGCCCGGTCCTCCGCCTACTTCCAACATACCCATCATGCCATTTTCTTCGTGCTCGAGGATATGGCAATGAAACATCCAGGAGCCCGGGTTGTCCGCGAATACAGCAAGGCGCACCTGCTGCATCGGTCCTACCTCGACTGTGTCTTGCCAGGCCAGTCCATCCACCTGGGTGAGCGCGTCTGCTCCTCCTCCCATGCCTGGCATGTTCATGGTGCTTAGGCCCAACGTCAGCTTCTTTTTCGTGGTTCCGGGATCGTCGTAGGTGCCAAGGTCGGTGGGCTGGAGGGCGAGCGCCGGGGCCGGCGCCCCCGTGCCTTGGTCCTGCAGGGTGCCAATCGTAATCGGCGCGCCCGTGGTGCCACCTCCGCCCCCCATCATTCCCGCGGTGCGCCCGACGACCGTAAAAAAGTGCCCATGGAGGTGGAAGGGGTGGCTCATCGGCGTACGGTTCTGGATCTCCAGAACGTGAAGCATGTCTTGCTCCAGCTGAATGTCTTCCATGTCCGGAAATGCAAGACCGTTGATGGTCCAGGTGCCGGTGGTGCTCCCCATGGCCATCATCATCGTATCGATGGGAGCCACCGTAATGGCATGATCGCCCGGTTCACCCGTTGGAATGAGCTGGATATCGAAGCGCTCCGCCGGCGCGATGCGGAGGGCGTCGGTGTAGAACGGCGTACGCAGGACGGGGCCATCCTTCGCGAGAACATAGATGGAATGGCCCTCGACAGCGAGGGAGAGGAACGTCGAATTGGTCCCGTTGAGCACACGGATTCGCTGGGTTTTTCCTCGGGTTAGCGTGACGATGCGGTCCTTTTCGCCGGTGAGAGTCCAGACGTTTCCCATGTGTCCCCAAAAGTCCTCCGACGCGGACGGTTCGACGCGCTGGTTCTGGTCGTCCAGGCTCCAGTCGTCGATGACCCACAGCGATTCCTCTTCGACGAGGGGCTCTTTAGGGTCGTCCACGATGAGCATGCCGCTCATTCCACGGTCCACCTGATGGTGGGTAGATACGTGAGGATGGTACCAGAAGGTTCCGGCGTCGGGAACCACGAAGTCGTATTCGAACGTCCCGCCCGGAGGGACCGGTGCCTGGTTCATGGGCACGCCGTCCATGGCGGCTGGAATCCGAAGACCATGCCAATGGACGGTCGTCTCTTCCGTCAGCTCGTTCTTGAAATGAATGACCATGCGGTCGCCGCGACGCGCGCGCAAAGTGGGCCCCGGCACCGTACCGTTGAATGTCCAAGCGTGGGTTGGAGGACCTCCTGGAATCAGCGGCACGTCGGCTTCCTTCGCCACCAGATCCACCTCGACCACGGCGCCGCCGTCGCCACCCTGTCCACCCTCGGCACTACCGCCTGCGCCTTGGCCGCCCGTTCCGTTGGGGTCGCCTCCAGGTTGGGGAAGATCGCCGCTCGATCCGCAGGCCGTTACCCCCATGGACAAGGGGAGGGCCATGACCAACAAATGCAGGATTCGCATACCCATCACTCTGCGACTCACGTGCCCGCCGCGCCATCGGGCGAATTGCCGCAGCGCCGCCTTGGTCCATGAATCGATTGCGCCCGGGGGCGCAGAGCCGGCGGTCGTTGGCGCAAGGGACCCATTTTCTTGTTCCGCGGGTGGGTTTGCGCGGTGCGTTCTTGCTGGATGGGCCCTTGAGCCTCGAGCGCTCACCGCCGGCTGCCGCGACGGGCTCCGCCCGACTCAGCCATCGACGCGGAGGATCCTGCTCACCAGGTTCACGGGGAAGTCGGCCTGGACCCCGGTCGACACGGTCTTGGGGCTCCCCTTGTTCTGGTCGGTGGCCGTGCAGTCCAAGGTCGACCACTGCGTGAAGGCCAGCGTGGTCCCGTCGTAGCTTATCTTGTACGCCGCGTTCGCGTGCAAGGAGCCATCTGGGACATAGTGTTGCCAGGCGAAGCACATCGTGTCGTCCACCGGGTAGGGATAGCTGATCTCGAAGTCTGCCGTCCTGCTCGCGGCAAGCCCGTCCTTCTGCTCTTGCGTCCAGGTCCTGGTGTCGACGCCGGTTCCCCCGTCCCAATAGCCGACGACGACGCGCGGCCCGGCCGGAATTTCGTAGACCATCCGGTCCCCCGTCGCGGTCGTCACGTTGTACTCGCCGGACGTGGGCGAATAAGGCGGGATGCCGGTCGTGGTGCTCGTGGGCGCCGCGGCGCTGACGTTGGTACTTTGGGCGCTCGAGCAGGCCCCCGATGCGAAGAAGAGCGCGGAGACGATCGGGAAAAGAAATGGATGGCGCATGGTCCCTCGTGGTGCGTTCGGGCGATTCGACCTGACGGGTCGATGGGCGTCAACCATTTTTCTTGCCGGTCAGGGACAACCATTTCATGACCTGCGGGCTGGAGCGCTGATGGGCTGACCCGGTCAATCAGAGGGGTGAGTAAGAGTCTGATCGCGCGTCTCATCGGCTTGAGGAGGGAGGGCTCCACCTCAAGGCGACCAACACACTGTCTCCATCACGCTCACCGCGTCGCTAGAGAAGCAAGCCACGACGAGGTCGGATCGCGCGTCGCCCTTCAAATCGGCCGCGGCGATGTCGCGCGGGCCCCGGCACGCCGCGTAGGAAACTTCCGGCGCGAAGGAGCCGTCCCCTTGATTGCGCAGTACGGTGATGGCGTCTGTGCTTGCACTGCCGACAGCCAGATCGAGCGCGCCATCGCCGTCGAGGTCGACCGCCTTTACGGAGCCAGGGCCGGTGCCCACAACATAGTCGACCGGGGTGGTCCAATCGCCGCTGTCGTCGGCGAGGAAGACTCTCACCCTCCCATCGCCGCTTTTCACGATGACCGCGTCGAGCCGCCCGTTTTCGTCCAGATCGGCCAACGCGACGTCGTTCGGGCTCGGGCCCGTGGGGTAAGACGGGCCCGGACCGAAGCTGCCGTCCCCGGCGTTCATGAGCACGTCTAGAGCGTTACCGTCGAAGTCGACGCTCACCAGGTCCGCCCAGCCGTCGCCATCTAGATCGCCTATCGCAACCCCGACGGGAGCCACACCCGCTACGTAGGTGGTTCTTGGACCGAACGTGCCATTGCCGAGGTTCCGCAGGACACTCACCACGTGGTCGAAGCTACTGGCGACCGCGAGGTCGGCGCGACCGTCGCCGTCGAGATCAGCCATGGCCACTTCGCGCGGCCCCTGCCCCGCCCCGTACAAGACAGCCGGCGCAAACGCACCACTGCCTTGTTGAAGGAGCACGCTCACCGCGCCACCATCGTAGAGCGTCGCTGCCAGATCGAGGGAGCCATTGCCATCCAGATCGCCGGCCGCGAGCACGGCAGGGCCGTCGCCTACCGCGTATTGGACCCGCTTTGGGAAGGTGCCCGTGCCGTCGTCAAAGAAGAGGTGCACAGTGTCGTCGTAAAAGTCGACGGTCGCCAGGTCGTTGTGGCCGTCGGCGTCGATGTCCCCCGCCACGACGGACATGGGGCCCTTGCCGGTTGGGTAGGCATCCCAAACGGCGAACTCGCCTGCTCCTTCGTTGAGCAACAAAGTCACCGCTGCGCGGCCCGGGCTGGCGACGGCGAGATCGGCCTTGCCGTCCAGGTTCACGTCGGTCACAGCCATGGAAGGTTGAGGGATGGCATAGCTCGCAGCGACGAAAAATGCCCCCGCGCCGTTGTTCAACAACAACGTCACGAGCCCGTCGATGCCGCTCCCCACCGCCAGATCGGGAGCGCCGTCGACGTCGAAATCCCCTACCGCGAGGTCATCGGGCGCGGTCCCCACGGTGTAGTCGACAGACGTGCTGAGCACGCCAGTGCCGTCGTTGAAGAGAACGCTTACGGTGCCAGTTTCGGGACAGGTGATCGCCAGATCGACCGTGCCCGTACCGTCGAAATCCGCGGCGACCACCACGCTGGCGCCAGCGCAGGATGGGTAGACGACGGGCGCGGCAAACAAGGCATCACCGGGGTTGAAGAGCAGATTGACGGAGCCGTCAAGGGCGTCCGTGATGGCGAGATCCACGCTGCCATCACCGTCAAAATCGGCCGCGGCAACCGCGCTCGGTGACAAGGTCATGGGTTGATCGACCGCGGCAAAGGTGCCATTGCCTTGATTGAGCAGGACCGTCGCTCCAGGGCTGACGTGGCTCACCACCACGATGTCGATGGAGCCTGTGCCGTCGAAGTCGGCTGTCACGAGATCGCGCGGGCGAGTCCCTACAGGGTAGTCCGCTCTAGCGCCGAACGTCCCATCTCCTTCGTTCAGAAAGACATTCAATGTGGTGGGCAGTGTGGCGACCGCCAGATCCGGGCGACCATCGCCGTTGAAATCGGCTGCGGCGACGCGCAGAGGCGATGACGTGGTGGCGTAGCCGACCGCCGAGACAAAGGCGCCGTTGCCTTGATTGACCAGTACACCGACGGAGGTACCGTACCAGCTCGGCACGGCCAGATCGGGCGCACCGTCACCATCGAAATCGGCGGACACTACGTCGAAAGCGCCCTGCCCGACAGGCACCATCGGCACCCCCGGGAGGCCCAACGTCCCTTGGCAAGGGCACACGCCATTCCGACAAACCTGCCCACCGTCACAGACCAGCGGAGGGCCGCTCACGCACACGCCCAACTGGCACACATCCCCTTCGGTGCACGCGTCGCCGTCGTCGCACGCGGTGCCGTCGGGCGCCGGAGAATGAACTGGAGCGTCGCCGAGGCAACCGTCCAGGGTGCATGGGTCGCCGTCGTCGACGGGTGTACAGATCGAGCCGCCGCCCGACGATGCGGAGCTGGAAGAGGAGGCACCTGGCTCCGCCCCGCCGCTGCCCAAGGCGGTGGCCAGGGCCGAGCGACCTTGACAACCGAGCGCGCCGAGGACAAGCACGGCGCAGATCGATGTCAGGTGCCTCGCGTGCTTCACTTGGGGGAGCGTACACGAAATGGGGAGGATGGCGAGGTACGTTCGTGGAGCGTTGGGCACAGCGCCTTGAGCGTCTGGTCGAGTCTAAGCGAGGCAAACGAGGCCTATTCAGTGGCGAGCGGTCGTGTAATCATTCCCACGCGCGGCGCGTCGTCGCGCTCAGAGGAGGCTTCATGATTCGACCTTTTCCGCGCCGATTCTTGGTCGTCCTTGCCGCCGGAGCGGGAGCGCTCTTCGGATGTGCGGGCTCACCGCCCGCGGAGGAGCGCGCGGCAACTCTACCCCTCTTGGCGCGCGCGTTCGACGAGCTCGCGCCCGTGTCAAGGCCCAGTGTCGTGAAGGTCCCTGAGGGCCTCCGCATCCGAGTCCCCACCGCCGATGCCGACGCGGAGGCCCTCCTTTCGATGCTCGATCGCCTGCGCGACGGGACGGGGCGCGCTCTCGACGTGGAGACGACGCTCGACCTCATGGACGAAGTTGGTGAGATCGTGCCCATCGCGACGCGTGTCGTGCTCGGCGCCGATGCCCGCGAAGACAGCGATGCTCCTGCCATCGCGATCAATGAGGCTCGGCCGCACGTGCTCTTGCTCGCGCGGGGTGGTGACGGCATCACCGCGCAGGCAGGGGGAGACATTGACGTGATCGCTTCGGGCTTTGGCCAAGCGTTTGTTCTTATGGGTGGCAAGGGGGGTCAAGGTGTCAGTTCAGCGCAGGGGTCAGGTGGCCCCGGGGGCTCCATCTCCGTCCAGGCGGGCGACTCGGATCCGGTCGCTCTCGATGTGCTCGGAGCCGCCGGAGACGGTGGAGATGCCTTTGGCGTCGCGCAGATTCTGTCCAGCGTCGCGGCCAGCTCCGGAGAGAACACCAGCGAGGTCGAACAACCACTGAATGGGGACGCGGGCGCCCCTGGTTTGCCCGGGCCGCCCTCGGGTGGGAATGGCGGCGCGGGTGGCCCAGGCAATTGTACGTCCTCCACATGCAATGGTGGCAATGGCGGAAATGGCGGCACGGCCATCGTTCAAGTAGGCTGTTCCCCCGTGACCAACTTTATCAATGTAACAGGCGGTAGCGGCGGCCTGGGCGGCCCCGGAGGGCTTGGCACACCCACCGTGCAAAACGGGGGGAATGGCGGGAACGGCGGCAATGGCGGCAACGCGCAGGCCCATTGTCGCCCGCAACATCCGTCCGCGATCCCAAGGAGCTGCCGCGCTCGCGCACGCGGAGGTGACGGCGGCAATGGGGGCGACGGCGGCGACGCGAACCCAGCTAGCTTGGCCTCCGGAGGAAACGGTGGACATGCGGGTCACGGCGGCGACGCCTCTGCCATGGGTTGTTGTACGACCGCGATAACCTCTCTTACGCAAGGTGGCAGTGGTGGGCTGGGCGGCAAGGGGGGCGACGGTTGTCCAGGTGGAAACGGCGGCTGCGGTGGCCAGGCAGGGCTCGCTGTTACGAACGTCGTCGAAGGCACGTTCTCTGGAGGGGGCGCCACCGCGTTCAGCGGAAATGCCGGACCCGGCGGAGCGGGCGGCGATGGTGCCTTGTTTGGCCTGGTGTGCGCCGGGGGCAACGGAGGAAACGGCGGAACTACCGCCCTTTCCCTCGCTACAAGCACCTGCGGCACGCCGTTCCAAATTACCGGTCTACCGGGCGTGGGCGGCGCGGCGGGGACCGGCAATTACCCCGGAGGAAACGGCGTGCCCGGACTGGCCAACACCGACTGCACACCGCAGATGGGCTGCAGCGACGGCAGCGAAGAGGGCTTTGGCGTGGCCAACGCGTGCCCCGACATTGCCGGTTGCTCCGGCGGCTGGAGCCGGACAGGCATCCTTGGCACACCCGTCGCGGCCTGCGGCCATGTATCGGGCAACAGCAGCGCAAACCCGACGGGAGCGGGCTGCACCGTCGCCGACCTGTGTGGCAATGGCTTCCATGTCTGTCGCGACGACGCCGACGTCGCCGTGCACATCACCGCAGGGTGCACCACAGGCCCCTTGGCCGGCAGGTTCTTCGCGACCGGCCAAAGCACCGACGGCAACAGTAAACTAGCGTTGGGTGCCAATATCACGCTCGCCCAATGCGACGGGAGCGCCTCGCTATGTGGCTGTCGCCAAACCATGTGGACGGCCAATGACCTAGCCGGCGTCGGTGGCATTGGCACCGTCGCGGCCCTCGGGGCGTGTGGACCCACCGGCGTAAACCGCTTGTCCGGTGCGTCCTGCACGGCGTTGCAAGGCTTCAATTGCCCGGCTGGGCCCGGAGCGTGGTCATGCCCCGGAGCCGGCCTCAACGAAGCTCACACGGTCACGAAGGGTTCGAGCGCGTGTGGCGGGGTGCTGTGCTGTCGGAACCCTTGATGCGCGGATGAACGTGGCCTGCTCCTGGCTGCCTTGACGGACTCTTCCTGGCTCCCCGGGACGTCTGTTCTTTGAGCGCCCGATCCTCGCTCGTTTTTCTTTGACGGCTGCCGGGGCGAAGGGCCAATTCCCCTTTGAGCCCGCGCCCTTGCAGCACGCCGAGGGGCCTCCGCGGGAGGCGGGAGAGCTTGCGTCGGCCATGCAGGCCGTCGACGGATCTTCCATGCCGGTCAGACCCACGAAAGGACGGAATGACAACGATGAACGGAAAACGATCGTGGCGGAGCCTGCTCCGCGCAGGGCTCGCGACAGTGACCTTTGGCCTCGCTGGGCTCGCGCTGATCCCGACGAGCCAGGCCGGCGACGCCGACTGTGCCTATCAGGTGTATATTGCGGCGCTCTTCGAATACTGCGACGCAAAGGGTGAGTTCGAGATCTGGGTGGCGCCGAACCCCGATATGTGCCCTCCCATGGTCCATGTGACCCACCCCCTCGGCACGGGCTGGTACAGCTCGTACGCGGAGTGGGAAGACGCGCATCCTTGCGCAGAAGGCCCCCCCGATCCCGATCCCACGGAATGATCCGTCACTTGCCCTTCCCATAACGCACATAGCCGTCGTACTCTTCGCTCGAAGCGCGCACCGAGCCCGCGCAGCAGGAGAGCGAGCATGACGACGAAAAGCACTCGAGGTCTTCAACTCCGTGCCCGCGCGAGCCTTTCGCTCGGCCTCGCCGCCATCTTGGCCTGGGCAGCGCCCTCCTGCGGAGCGAGCGAGGGCGATGGCTCCGACTTCACAAATTCCGGCTCCGGCAACGGCTCGGGCGGCTCGGGCTCCGGGGTCGGAGGGGACGACCTGTCCGGGGTCGGCGGCGGGCTGAGCACGGGCACCGGCGGCGCGGGCGGCGGCTTCGAGGAGTGCGCGGGCGAGAGCCACATCGCCAGCCGCGACCCGCTGGATCTGGTGATTATGCTGGATCAGTCCGGATCCATGGCTTCTCCGATCGGGTCGGACACCTTGTGGAGCTTGACGACCGACGCCATCGCGCAGTTCGTGGTCGCGCCGGAGGCCGAGGGAGTCGGGGTCGGACTGCAATACTTCCCGCTCCCGGACGGGCCTTGCGCGTCGTGCAACGGCTGTTTTTCGCCCGACGTCCAGGTCACCTCGCAGACCGGCGCCTGTTGCTGCAGCTCCCCAACGGGCCAAAGCTGCGCCCTCGCCGACGGTGCCCCCTGCCCTACGGGTGGTATTTGCTTCCAAGGCAGTTGCATCTCCGGAGGAGCCAACGGCACCTGCGATGTCTCGGACTACGCGACGCTGGAGGTGGCGGTCGACGTGATCCCGAACGTCGGGCCGGCGATCTCCACGTCCCTCGGCAACCACGCGCCGGACGGCCTGACACCAACGGCCCCTGCCTTGGCCGGCGCCATTCAGGCGGCCCAGGCCCGCGCGGCCCAATACCCGGATCACATCGTGGCCGTCGTGTTGGCGACGGACGGCACCCCCACCGAGTGCGATCCCCTCGACGAAGCGTCGATCGCGAACCTCGCCGCGGCCGCCTACGCCGGCAGCCCGCAGGTCCTGACCTTCGTGATCGGCCTCGGCAACCTGACAGCGCTGGATGCCATCGCACTGGCAGGCTCGGGCAACACGCAAGACGCGTTCATCATCCAACCCGGCGCGAACACCACGCAACAACTGGTGGACGCGCTCAACGCCATTCGCGGTGAGCTGCTCGACTGCGCGTTCGACATCCCCCAGCCCGAAACAGGCACCCTCGACTACGACGAGGTCAACGTGCAATACACGCCGGAGGGTGCCAGTCAGCCAACCATCATTCCGCGGGTCAACGGGGCGGCCGACTGCGGTACAGAGGTCGCTTGGTACTACGACAACCCCGCGGCGCCAACGCAGATTGTCATGTGCCCGGCGGCCTGCGACGAGCTCGAAGCGCTCGGCAGCGTCGAGCTGCAAATCGTGCTCGGCTGCGCCACCGTCGTGAAGTAGCCCTGGAGGTCGTCGTGGGCGGGGAACCCGAGCGTACGCAACCGCCCACGAGCTGCGCAGCGGCGCAGATGCACGGTCTGCGCAAGCTCGCGGGGTGCGACGGGACGCTCAGATCTTCGTGATCAGGACATCGAGGGTGGTCGAATCGCAGGAGTGGTTGGGGGGACTGGCGGCGTTGGCCGGCCCGGGGTGAACCACGAAGTACACGCGCGCACCAGCGGCCACGGAAACGGCCGGGGCGACGAGCGTGGATGCCGAGTTCATCACCGTGGCGTAGGGCAGCACGGCCCCCACCGGGGCGCCTGCGCCTGCCGCGAGATCCTTCATCACCGCCCATTGCACGCCGTCCCCGCAGGCGGCGTCGACATCAGCGATACGGCCAAGGATGTGAACGGCCTGGGCGCTCGGGCTGGTCCACGCGATCACCGCGGCTTGGGTTTGGCTGGGGTGGAGCATCGTCATCCCCTGGACCAAGTCGAAGAGACTGAACCCGTTGTTGAAGGTCACCTCCCCGAGAATCGAAACACCGATGAGAGGGAGCGAGGTCGGCGTCGAAACCGGCTGCCAGCAGTTGAACCACCCAGGGGTCACACTCGGAGTCAGGCAGTTCGTCGTGTAGCTCGGCAGCAGCGTGAACCCGGAATTGTTCGCGGGAAGGGGCGTGGAGGACGGGAGCTGCATGAATGTCCAGACGCCCGTCTCAATCACGGTGGTGGTCGTTGGATTTGCCACCAACATGTCGTTTCGAGCCATGGCACGAGACAAATTCCACGAGTTGGATTGCTGGCTGGACTGCGCGCCAGCGATTCCACCGAATGCCGAGAGCCCCAAGAACACCGTGACGGACAGAGCGGATCGACGCATCGTTGCCTCCTTGTTGAGCAGAAGCTTGCAACGGTATCCGAGTCGAAGGGGTCTGTATAGCCGAACGCCCCGCACCCATTGCACGCCGCAGCTGTCCCCGAAAGTCGAGCCTGCGAAAATTCCAGGTCACATGGCGTGACGGGCGCAAGAGCGCGTCCTCGCACGAGATATCGTGGCGAATGGCCCGGCGTCTTCTCCGTGGACGTGGGTTCTTACTTGGCAGACGCAGCGGGAGCCGCGGAGGGCGCGCCGCTCGCGGGGGCCGCGGGGCCGGCGGACGGCGTTCCGCTTGGCGACGTCGATGGGAAGTTGAACGCCACGACGCCGGTCAGATCGAGGGAGACCAGGGCCTCTTTCGCGACGCTCGGGGCCAGGATTTCGAGCGTTTTTTTGGCGAGCTTGCCGAAGCCGTCGCGGGGCCGGACGTCGTGCTCGGCCAGGTCGACGGAGAACGGTTTTGCGGTCTTCAGGCTGACCTTGATAGGCTTGCCCAACGACCAGGTAAACTCACCTTCCATGTCCACGGTCTTCGTGGTCTTCTTGCCATGGAGCAGGAAGTCGCCCGTCGCGGTGAAGGTGACCTTGCGCAAATCTCCCGTCATCTTGGTGACATCGGCGGAGGGCGCGACTTTGTCGATCTTCGTGATGGTGAACTCGACGCGGCTGTTCTGCTTGCGCACGTCCTCGGGCGTGTCGTCGGAGATTTCGAGCCAAGCGCGCGCGTGTTTGTTCTGCAGCTCGTCGACCTTGCTCTCGCCGAACTCGCCCTTGTCGTTGGCAGCGCTCTGGCTGACCTCCAGACCGCTAATGTCGACAGCGATGGTGCCGGTGGTTTTCGCGATGTCCATGAGGTCGATCTGCAAGGTGCCCTCGGACGAGCCCTTGGCTAGCCCGCGGATCTTCTCTTTGGGCGCATCCATCGCGAACTCGACCTTGGCCGACTCTTTCTCGATGTTGAACTTCTTGACCTGGGCGGTGGGCGCGGGCGCCGGAGGCGGCGCCGACGCGCTGGCAGAAGCCGCGGCCATGGGCTTTTCGGGCTCGCCCTCACAACCGACGAGGAGGACGACGGGTAACGCAAGCGCAGCAAACGTAGAGACCAACGTCTTCATCACGGTAGGCAGCTCCCTTAGCCGCGGCGGGTTGCCGCGTAGCTATGCAGGAATCGCCTAACACGAAAGCGGGATGAATCCCATCGCGCGAAGTAGGGGTCGCTCGAAAAAATCGCCGGGATTGGGCGCTCGGCGCCGTCCCCGCGCGCGGCTTTGCTCGCCAACCGCTGCGCAAACATACGCGAGGTTTCTCACGGATTGGCGCGATGGCCGAGCCTTTGATGGGGCTCGGATGCGACGCGCACCACCGCCTCGGCGTAGGCCTCGGCCGCGGCTTGACAGGCATCCAGGCTACCCGCGAGCCACGCCGCCGCGAAGTTCGTCTCGGTGGGCGGCGGAAAGACCTTCACCGCGCGGACGTCGGCGGCCTTCAGCGCCGCGTCGAGGCCGATGGTGGCCTCCATGGGCGGCGCGACCAGGTAGGCCATGGAGTCGCCCACGGACAGGCCGGCTTGCGCCGATAGGTAGTGTCCGAGCGACGCGATGACGTGGGGGAACACGGTGACCGTGCCGCCGTCGTCCGCCGCATAGAAGCACGCGTCGTGGGCGAGGCAGCGCAAGAGCGCGGCGAGGCCCTGCTCGATCTCGTCCGGATCGGCCGCCGCCAGCACGCCCAGGATCTCCCCCGACAGCCGCCCCGAAGCGTTGCCCGAGCCGGCGTAGAACGAGCGCGCGAACACCACGTCGACCGCCGCGTGTTTGGTCGCCTCGTCGAGGGCGACGTAGGTCGAGTCGTCCTGATCGCACGTGACGAGGCCGAGCGAGGTGTGGCGCGCGGGGTCCGCGCCGTAGGCGACGAGCAGCGCCGGATCTGCGGCGGGAAGACGCCGAACCGAGAGGACCTTGGGCACGACGGGCTCGAGAATGCTCACCGCACCACCTCCACGAGGCGCACCCGCTCCTGCGGTGCGCGATAGCCCCGGCCGCCCGCATCTCCGAGCTCCTGGGTCAACTTCGACAGATCGAGCCCCACGCCCGAAGTGCCTTGATCCACCATGGCGCGAGCGAGCACGGCCAGGCGTTTGCCCGCCTGCTCGGGCGGCGTACCGCGCGCGTGGATGTTGGACATCATGTTGCGATCACCGTCCGTTTTCCCGACCTTGGGCGCGTGTACGAGATAGGCGGAAAGGCCGTCGCCGGTGCCGAGGCCGGGGCGCTCGCCCAGCAGGATCGCTGCGACCTTCGCGCCCACCGTTTCGCCGATTTCGTCTTCGAGCCACACCCGCGCAAAGCGCGCGCACATCGGTGTGCCGACGGTGAGCCCGCGCGCCTGGCAGGCCGCCGTGAAGTGCTTCAAAAGCTCGACGCCCGAGCCCATACACGCGACGGCGGAGAGGCCGTCGGCGAGGATCGGCTGCACGTCGACGCCACGCTCGGCGCGCGCGCGCAGGCGTTCGAGCGAAGCATCGTCGAGGCGGCGCCCGAGGTCCGGGCGGAGCAGGAACTGGCGGTGATCCGTGACCCGCGATTGCAGCGCGAGCAGGCCATTTTGCTCGGCAAAAGCCGCGGGTAGCTCGGTATAGACGGCCTGGTGAGCGACGGCCAGCTCGGCCTGGAATTGCAAAACGACGTCGGTCGCGTAGCGCGTTCCCACATGGCCGATGCCGACCAACGCCGTGGTGTGCGCGGCGGCCTGCGTGGCGTAGCGCCCACGCGCGCGCGGCGTTGGAAACACGCGGTGTGGAGGCGCGGGCACGGGCGCCACCGGCGGCGGCGGCGGCATCGGATCTTCGGCGCCGAGGCGCGTGCGCAGCCGCGCGATGACTTCGCGGGTCGTGCTCATCGAATTACCTCCGGATCGCCGAAGCGCTCGCCCGGTCGATCGCCCACCCAAATGCCCATCTTTTCGAGCCAAGCGTCGAACTCGGGCGCGGGGCGTTTGCCGACGAGCTTGCGCACACTGGGGATGTCGTGAAACGACGTGGACTGGTAGTTCAGCATGATGTCGTCACCGACGGGCAGCGACATCAGGTAGGTGCAGCCGGCGGCGGCGAGCAAAACCTTCAGGCTCTCCACCTCGTCCTGGCTCATGTCCGCGTGGTAGGTGAAGCACGCGTCGCAGCCCATCGGCAGCCCCA
>CAYLJT010000092.1:0-14874 GCA_964383995.1 uncultured Polyangiaceae bacterium | reverse complement strand
ACTGACCACCACAACGGCGGCAGTCGAACAGGCACCCTCCCTCGACGTCGGCCCCGCGAAGCTCGGCAAGGCACTCGGGGCAGTGCAGGGCGGAGGCCGAAAACACGGGCTCGAGGCCGAGGTCGGCGCCGCAGCCCTCGCAGCGCGTGGCCTCGACGGGGTTGCGGTGAAAGCAGCGCGCGCAGCTCGTGGGCGCGCCGTCGTGCCCGCACAGGTCGCAAAAGAGCGCCGACACGAGGGGGGCGGAGCAGCCGGGGCAGGTCCCCGGAACGCTCACTTCGTGGCCTTTTCTTTGGTCTTTTCGGCCTTCTTCTTGGCCTCGGCGGCCTTCTTCGCCCGCTCCATGTCCTTGGCCACGGCACGCACCAGGTCGCCGCCCAGCTCCGGTCGCATTTTCTCGATCATCAAGGGATTGCCGTTCAACCGTTTCGGATCCATTTGATTGCCTCGCGGGGATTCTGGCACATGCCGGACGCCCGAGTCACCTCGATGAGGCATCGCTATGACAACCGAAGAAAAACCTGAGCAAACTTCCAGTGCCCCTGCCGTCGAAATGTCGTTCCAGGCCGAGGTCCAGCAGGTCCTCGCGCTGGTCATCAACTCGCTCTACGCGCACAAAGAGGTCTTTTTGCGCGAGCTCATCTCCAACGCGTCCGACGCGCTCGATCGAGGCCGCTTCCTGTCCCTCACGAGCGAAGACGTCACGACGCCCGAGGAGCTTGCCATCGACATTGCTCTGGACGAAGAAAAGCACACCTTGACCATCGAAGACTCGGGCATCGGCATGACCCGCGACGAGATCGTCAAGAACCTCGGCACCATCGCCCGCTCGGGGTCCCTCGAGTTCCTGAAGGCAAACGCCGAGGTCGCCAAATCGAAGGACCGCGCGCTCGAGATCATTGGCCAGTTCGGGGTAGGTTTTTATGCCGCCTTCATGGTGGCGCAGCGCATCGACGTCGAGTCGTTGTCGATGGTCAAGGGCAGCGAGCCCGTGCTCTGGCGCTCTTCGGGCGCGGGCACCTTCACGGTGGCCAAGGGCGAGCGCGACAAGCCTGGAACGCGCATCGTGCTCCACCTGAAGGACGACGCGCACGACTTCGCGAAGAGCTGGCGCGTCACCGAGATCATCAAAAAATACTCGGATTTTGTTACCTTTCCCATCCGCGTCAACGGCGAGGCAGCCAATCAATCCAAGGCCCTTTGGACGCTCCCGAAGTCCCAAGTCACGGACGAACAGTACACCGAGCTCTACCGCACGCTTTCCGGTCACGCGGAAGAGACGCCGCTCACGCGGGTCCATGTCTCCATCGACGCTCCTGTGCAGTTCCACGCGCTGTTGTACGTGCCCGCCAAGGCGCCCCTCGACCTCTTTCACCGCGAGCGCAGGGGCCTCAGGCTCTACGCGAAGCGCGTTTTGATCATGGAAGAGTGCGACAAGCTGACGCCCATCTACCTGCGCTTCTTGCGCGGCGTCGTGGACTCGGAGGACCTGAGCCTCAACGTCTCCCGTGAGATGTTGCAGGAGGACAAAGCGCTCTCTCAAATCGAGTCGCAGATCACGAAACAGGTCTTGAAGGCCCTGAAGGAGCTGGCCGAAGAGAGGCCCGACGACTACAAGGTATTCTGGCGCGAGCTCGGACGGGTGTTGAAAGAGGGCATCAGCCTCGACTGGAAGAACAAAGACGCCATTGCCGATCTGTGCCGCTTCGAGTCGCTCAATCACCCCGCGGGCGAGCTGATCTCGCTCAAAGACTACGTGACGGCGATGCCCGAGGCGCAAAAGGACATCTACTATGTCACGGGCCTCGGCCGCAAAGCCGTAGAGTCGAGCCCGCACCTCGAAGCCTTCCGCAAGAAGGGCTACGACGTGCTGTTTTTCACGGACGCGGTGGACGAGTGGGTGGCGCAAGGCCTTTGGGAGTACGACAAGCGCAAGCTGAAGAGCGTGACCCACGGCGACATCGATCTGGGCGAGTCGAAGGAAGAAGAGGCCCAGAAAGAGGAAGACATCTCCAAGGCCGTGGAGGCCGTCAAGGGCGCGCTCACCGACGTCGTGAAGGACGTGCGCGTGTCGAAGCGCCTGACCGACAGCGCCAGTTGCCTGGTGGCCGACGAAGGCGACCCCGGCGCCAACATGGAGCGCATCATGCGCATGATGGACGGCAATACGCAGGAGCGAAAGCGCATCTTGGAGCTGAATCCGAGCCACGCCTTCGTGAAGAACCTGTCGCACCTGGCCGAAAAAGACCCGTCGTCCGACACCGTCCGCGAGTACGCGGGGCTCCTCTACGACCAGGCGCTCCTCGCCGAGGGCGTCGTGAACGACCCCGCGAAGCTGTCGAAGAAGCTCGGTGATCTGCTCGCGGACGTCAGCAGTCGTCTGCTGTAGTCAATCCCTCCGATTTCGGGGAAATTCAGCGGAAAGTACCGAAGAAGGGACGGCCGAAGCGAGGCTCGTCCCTTCTTCCATTTTCAGCCCAAAGCTTTGGGAAATCGGCCGGCGAGCGCGGGGGGTCGCGCATCGAAACTACATGTCTGCACAGCAACGAAACCCGGTGGAGTAGTCCCAGTGGGACGTGTCGTGCGCCGTCGTGGCGTACAGGCATCCGGGGCCGTTCTTGATGGTATCCACGTAGAATCCGCCGCGAAACGTGCCATTCGGGTCCGCCGTCCACTCGTGGAGATTGCCCATCATGTCAAAGGCACCTTCGGCCGTGACACACCCGTCGTTGTAGCCCGTGGGGTCGAGCGAGTCTGGCAGTTGGTTCAGACAGGCATTGTCGAGCTCGGAGTAGATCCAGTCGTCCGTCGTGCCGAAATACTCGACGGCCGGGTGCGTCGCGCGGGCGTCGTTGCACACGCCGGGCATCACCGCGTTGCCGTAGGGGTAGGTGGTTTGCGCAGGGCCCTGGCAGGCGCGCAGCCACTCGGCGTCGGTGCACAGGCGCTTGCCCGAGGCCAGGCAGGCGTCACTGGCTTGGTCCCCGTTGATGTACCCTTGTGGCACCGCTCCCGCGATGGAGACCGCGCGAACGACGCTCATGCCAGGGTTCACATAGGGCGAGAAGGGCAGTCCGTTGGCGACATAGACCAGCGTGGCCTCGTATTGATCGACGCAAAACGTATCGACCGGGATCATACCTTCGGGACAGCCACCTTGGCCCGGATCTTCGCCGAGGCCCACATTGGGCTGCGGCGCGGCGTTGGGATCGCAGACGCCGCCCGTGTCGATGCAGCACTGGTATCCAGACGGTCCAGGGCAGTGTCCGGGGACTGGCGCCTTGTCCCCCAGACACTCGTCGACGGGGAGACACTGACCTACGGTGGCACCCACGTGGCACGGAATTCCCCAGTCCCAGAAGCCGTTGCCCGAGCTCGTCGACGTGGCGCTGCCGCCCTCGCCGCCGACCCCCGATGACACGGAGCTTGTGGCGCTCGTCGCGCCGCCGACGCCCGTCGTTGCGGCGTCGCTCTCGCCCGGAGTCTCCTCGACGTCGGACGACGACGAGCAACCCGCGAGCAGCGCGAGCATGGCAGTCGACAAAAAAACGAGACGCGCCGAGGGACGTAGGCTGGAGGAGAGCTGTTCCCTCGACGCGTCTTTGGGGACGTCGGCAGTCGAGGTGGCCTGGGTCAAGGAACCTCGAGAGCGCCTTGACGCGCTCCGCTGAACAGCTAGAGCACGAGTCGTTCCAAGGCGATTTTCCCCCTGCAAGGGGCCGTTTGACCCGATGTTGGAGCTGCCTTGGCGCAGGCTATTCGCCGCGGGTGAAATCATCGCGCGGCACTACGCCAGTCGCTCCGTCGCGCGCACCACCATGACCGACGTCTCGGCGTGATCGACGACCCGCGACGCCGTCGTGCCGAGCACGCGATCGAGCCCCGAATACCCGTGAGAACCGATGATGATGAGGTCGACCTTCTCTTCTTTGGCGGCTTGACACAGGCTGCGCCACGGTGTCCCCGCCATGACGCGCACCTTCTCGACGACGCCCGGCGGGATGTTGGCCGCGAGCGACTCCAAGTGCTTTTGAGCGCTGGTCTCGAGGATATTTTCGAGGGAGTCGGGGGTCACCGAATAGGCCTCGCTCGGCACTTCGAGGGGGATGCCCACGCCTCGAAACAAGACAAGCTTCGCTCCCAAAGCGGTTGCCAGCCGAATGGCCACGTCGAGCACTCCTGCCGCGCGCGGCGAAGCGTCCAGTCCAACGAGAATGCGCTGCATGAGGTGCTCCTTGAGAAGCTCGGGGCCACCCGGGGCCCGTCGTGACGAGGTTAACGATGGAGGCAAAAAAACGAAAGAGCCCGGGCAAAAAACCCGGGCTCTTCGTTTTTGGGGCCGAGACCGCGGTTATTTCGCGGAGACCGTGACCTCGATGGTGGCCGAGATGTCGGTCGCCAGGCGAACCGGCACCGAATAGGTGCCAAGGGCCTTGATGGGGTCGAGCGTCATGCGGCGCCGATCGACCTTGTAGCCCTGATCCGCGAGCGCCAGCTCGACGTCCCGGGAGGTGACCGAGCCGTAGAGCTTTTGACCCTCGCCGACGGGGCGGAGCAAGGTGACCTTGACCGATGAGAGCTTGTCAGCGAGCGCTTGGGCTTCGCTCTTGAGCTTGCCCGCGCGGATCTCGGCGACCTTCTTCTCGTGCTCGATGCGAGCGACGTTCGTGGCGGTGGCGCCAACGGCGAGACCGCGCGGAACGAGGAAGTTGCGCGCGAAACCGGGTCGCACCTTCACAAGCTCGCCGCTTTTGCCAACGTTCGGGATGTCCTCGGTGAGGACGACGTGCACGTGCGTGGCCATGGTGGTTTTCTCCTCAGGCCGTCACGGTGAAAGGCATCAATGCAATTTGACGCGCACGTTTGACAGCGAGTGTGACTTTGCGTTGGTGCATCGCGCAATTACCGCTGATGCGGCGCGGGACGACTTTGCCCCGCTCCGAGATGAAGTACTTCAAGGCTTGGGGATCTTTGTAGTCGATGACCGCGGCCTTATCGGCGCAAAAGCGGCAAACACGCTTGCGGCCCGTGCGACGACGCCCGGGAGCATCGGAGTTGAGATCGGGAGTTCGGCCGAACTCGCGATCGTCGTCCATCGGCATGCCTCTGCCAGAATCATTGCTACGCATGGTTCAGACCTCCTCTTCCTCGGGCACGTCCTCGACCATGTCGACGTCATCGCCGGCCGGATCGTGGGAACGCATTTCACGACGCTCGGGCTCGATGAGGCCCAGTTGGCGCTCACGCGAGTCGTCCCGCTCGTCTTCGAGGGGCGGCAGCTCGAGCCGCTCGAACTTCACGTCCTCGTCGCCGACGCTGACGTCCGAGACATCGACGTCGTTGCCGACGACCACCGTCTGGTAGCGGAGGACGCCGTCGGTGAGGCGCAGGTTGCGCTCGATCTCGGAGACCACGCGGCCGGTGCCGAGGTAGCGCAGGTAGAAGTAGATGCCCCGCTTCTGCTTCTTGATGTCGAAGGCGAGGCGGCGGCGGCCCCACAGCTCGACCTTGGTCATGCGTCCGTTCTCGCGGGCGACGACCTCGGCGACGCGGCTGCCGAGGCGCTCGGCCGAGTCCGCATCCATGTCGGGGCGTAAAATGTAGATGGTTTCGTATTCTCGGGCGCGATTCGGCGCCGTCGTGGGTCGGCTCATTCAGGTTCTCCTCGTGGACGATGGCCCCGGGACGAAGCGCCCGGAGCGAGGATGAAGCGACACCTGGTCGCTTTCATGAGGCGCTTTTCGCGCCGTTTTCAGTCGGGTTGACGTTGCCCCGGTCGAGGCCCGTGGGGGCTTGGGATCGGGGAGCCGAATCCTTTGGAGGTCCAACGGACTCGGGCGAGGGTCGCGCCGTTTCTGCCTTTGGCTTCTTCGGCTTGATGCGCTTGTTTGCGTCGCGCATGGCCGCCGCGAAGCCGCGGGCCGCGACGTCTAGCACACTTTTCGTGGCGAGATTCAAGCACTCTGACAGCGCGGCGCGTTCTTCGAGCGTGAATCCGGACAGCACGAAGTCGGCGACCTCGCCTCGGAAGCCCGCGGGCGGTCGCCCGACCCCCATGCGGACGCGGCCGAAGTCGCCGGTGCCCACCTGCGCCATGATCGAGCGCAGGCCGTTGTGACCCGCGTGGCCGCCGCCCACCTTGAGACGCACGTCCGCGAACGGCAGATCGAGCTCGTCGTGGATGACGATGAGATCGCTCGGGAGGGCCTTGAAAAAGGCCATCGCCGGCTGAACCGAGCGCCCCGACTCGTTCATGTACGTGAGCGGCTTCAGCAGTACCGCGGACTCGCCGCTGATCGTTGCGCGCGCGTAGGCGCCGGAGAATTTCTCGCGGAACGACTCGGCTCCCACCCGCTCGGCCAGCCGATCGAGGGCCATGAAGCCGACGTTGTGGCGGTGCGAGGCGTAGTCCCTTCCCGGGTTGCCGAGCCCAACAATGAACAACATGCGCGCTCTTTGAAAAGAGAGCGGCTCCGCGGCAAGCGCCGCGGAGCCAGCGTGCGGGTGCGGAGGGTGTTACTTCTTCGCTTTGGCAGGCGCCGCGGCCTTGGCGGGGGCGGCGGCAGCAGCCGCAGGGGCGGCCTTGCCAGCGGCAGCCTTGCCGGCGGCCGCGGGGGCAGCCGCAGCGGCGGCGGGCGCCGCTTCTTCTTCGCCACCCTTTTCGGGCGCGGCGACGACCACCACCGTTTGCTCGTCGGGGAGACGAATCTTCACGCCCTCGGGGACGCGCACTGCGCCGGCCTTGAAGACGTCGCCCATGCCGAGATCGGTGACGTCGATCTCGATCACGGCGGGGATGCGATCGGGCAGGCTACGCACGGGCAGCTTGCGGAAGATCTGCTGCAAAATGCCGCCCAAGATGATGCCCTTGGCCTTGCCGGTCAGGCGGAGCGGGACCTCGACATCGACGGCCTCGTCGAGGCGAACTTGCAAGAAGTCCGCGTGCAGAAGCTCGCGTGTCAGGGGGTGGTACGAGTAGTCGCGCACCATCACGTTGAACGGCTCTTGTCCTTCCACCGCGAGCTCGACGACCGAGTTCTTGCCGTGCTCGGAAGAGAGCACGCTGGTGAGAGACTTCGGGGAGACCGCGATACGCGTTGCGGCGAGCTTGGGTCCGTAGGCGATGGCGGGAATCAGGCCCGCGCGGCGCAACCTTGATGCCGGGCCTTTGCCGCTTTCATTGCGCGGCGAGGCAGTCAGCTTGATGATCTCCATGACGACGAGTTCCTCCAGGGAGGCGCGCGTATAGCAGAGGGCGCTTCGCACTGCACCTCTTCGATCGAAGATTCGGCCGTGGGTGTACGCCTTTTCAGGGCGCGGGCGGCCCTGCTGGTCAGACGAACAGGGAGCTGACCGAGTCCGAGTGGTGGATGCGCCGGATGGCCTCGGCGAGCAGGCGCGCGACGCTGACGACGCGGAATTTGCCGACGGCCTGGGCCTCGGGACGCAGCGGGATGGTGTTCGTCACGATCACCTCGGTGAGCGGCGATTCGTGGATGCGGCTCACCGCGGGGCCCGAGAGCACCGCGTGGGTCGCGCAGGCGGCCACGCTCTTCGCGCCCGCTGCAATGAGCGCCTTGGCCGCGTTGACCAGCGTCCCCGCGGTGTCGATGAGGTCGTCGAGGATCAGGCAGGCCTTGCCGTCGACATCGCCGACGATGTTCATGACCTCGCTGACGTTCGCTCGCTCGCGGCGTTTGTCGATGATCGCCAGGGTGCCGCCCAGCCGCTTCGCGTAGGCGCGGGCGCGTTCGACGCCGCCCGCGTCGGGCGAGACGATCACCACGTCGCGGCCGCCGAAGTTGAGGCGCAGGTGCTCGTCGAGGAGCGCCGGCATCGCAAACAAGTGATCGAACGGAATGTTGAAAAAGCCTTGAATTTGCGCGGCGTGAAGGTCGATGGCCACCACGCGATCGACCCCCGCTGCGACGAGCAAATCGGCCACGAGCTTGGACGTGATGGGCGTGCGGGGCGCGACCTTGCGGTCTTGCCGTGCGTAGCCGTAATACGGCATGACCGCGGTGATCGAGCCCGCCGACGCGCGCCTCAAAGCGTCGACCATGATGAGCAGCTCCATCACGTTGTCGTTCACCGGTGAGCACGTGGGCTGGACGACATATGTGTCCACGCCGCGCACGTTCTCTTCGACCACGCAAAAGGTCTCACCGTCAGAGAAGCGCGACACGCGCGACTTCCCGAGGGGAAATTCGAGCGCCTGGCAGATTTCTTCGGCGAGCGGCCGGTTCGCATTTCCCGAGAAGATGCTGACCCGCTTGAACATCGCGTGCGCTCCTAGCCGAGGTTTCGCGGCTGCTATCAGCGCGCCCATTCATCGTCAAGAGGCCTCGACCAGCGACGGTAGTCGGTCTATCACGCGGAGCGTGGAGCCACTCGTTTTGGGCCGCCGCGCGCTCGTCGTCATCGGCAATTTCGATGGCGTTCACCGTGGGCATCAAGACGTTATCCGCGAGGCATCACGGCTCGCCGCGGAGCGCGAGCTCGACCTGAAGATGCTCACCTTCGAGCCCCACCCCGCGGCCGCGCTGGGCCGGACGGCCCCCGCGTTGCTCACGCGCCTCCCTCGCAAAATCGAGCTCGCGCGGCGCGTGGATGCGAGCCTCGACGTGGTGGTAGAGCCCTTCGATCGCACCTTCGCGGCCATCGCGCCCGACGAGTTCGCGGAGCGCGTGCTGTTTCAACGGCTCGGCGCGAGCGTCGTCGTGGTCGGAAAAAACTTTCGATTTGGCAAGGATCGCGCGGGTGATTTCGCGCGGCTGGTCGAGCTTGGACGAAGCCTCGGTTTCGACACGCGACCCCAAGCGCTCTTCGGTGACGACGCAGGGCCGTGGTCCAGCACGCGCGTTCGAGCCGCCCTCGCGCAGGGCAACCTCGACGAGGTCACGACCGTGTTGGGGCGCCCTCACATGATCTCCGGCGTCGTGCGCGAGGGGGACAGGCTGGGCCGAACCCTGGGGTTTCCCACGGCGAATCTGCACTACATCGAAGAGGCGCTGCCACCCCATGGGGTCTACGCCGTGCTCGTCGATCGCGTGGAGGACCGCGCGGCGGCGCTGGCAAAAGGCGTGATGAACATCGGCGTGCGGCCCACCGTGAGCGGCGAGCGTGCCCTGCGCGTGGAGGTTCACCTCTTCGACTTCGAAGGCGATCTCTACGGAGCGACGCTGCGCGTGCACATCGTCAAGCACCTGCGGGACGAGCAACGTTTCCCCGATTTGTCCGCGCTTCGTGCGCAAATCGAGCACGACGCGGTGGCAGCGCGGGGCGCGACGGAGGCCGCCGTTCCCCAGGATCACGGCGCCTTTTTCTGAGCGCTCGCTCGTCGCAAATGGTTTGAGCTCAAACTATTTGCGCGGAACTTGGCCCAGCGGCAGTTCCGCCCGTAGGGTCGGTCTATGCGGTGGAGTGTCGTGTGCGCGGCGTTGGTCGCGGCGTCGAGTTGGATGGGTCCCGCGTCGGCGACCCAGGTGGACGGGGTACAGCTTGTCGAGCGCGGCCGCGCCAAGGTCAAATGGACGCGCATCGATGTGCCTCAAGGCCTCGATGAAAAGCGAATCTCGGGCGTGCTCCGCAAGCTGCTCGACAAGGCCGTAAAGCGCGCCGACTTCGGCGAGGTGCGCGCGGTGAGCGCGAGCGTCCGAGTCATCGAGCTGCGGACCGAGACCCAAGGCGACGTCTTGCGCGTGACGTGCACGCTGGTCGGCAAGCTCGAAGGCGGCCGCAGCGCGAAGAGCCGCATTTCGTTCGGCGGCGACCCGGCCCAAGCCAAGGAGCTGGAGCTGGAGGTGCTGACCATGGTCGCCAACGGCCTCGTGACCCGCATCGCCGAGATCGCGCGGGCCGACGCGAAGGCAAAGGAAGCCGAGGGCGACTGAGGCGAAAGGGCGTTGTGCGCGGGGCGAGGGCCAAGCAAGATGCCGAGCCATGCCCGATCGCAGGCTCGCGGAGCTGTTCGAAGAAGAAGATAAGGCGCGCCACATGGCGCACCGCTTGATGGAATTGGCGCAGGCCTCTCCCGCCGCAGCCCGCGCCGAGTCACCGAAGCTCGTGGATTTTCTGCGCGGGCCGATGGAAAAGCACATGGCTTACGAAGAGCGCGCGGTGTTTCCAGCGCTCGAAAAGCTGGGGCTCGGCGAAGAGGTGCTGGTGGCGAAGAAGCACCACGACGCGGTGCGCGAGGCGGCCGACAAGCTCGCGACGCTGCCCGAAGACGCCGATATCGCGCGCACGGTGTTCGAGACCGCGCGCCTGCTCCTCCACCACACGAATTTCGAAGCCGACTACATCTACCCCGAGCTGAGCCACGCCCAATGGCTGGAGCTGATGCGAGAAACCGCGCGATGACGACGACGCGCGCGCGGCGGAGCAAAAGGCGCGTTAGGCTGACGACGGAAGGATGACCAATCGTCCGGGTCGAGTCCTAAGCGGTCGCTATCGGCTTATTCGACCGATCGGCCACGGCGCCCAGGCTGCTGTTTGGGTTGCGGAGCACCTCGCCCTCTCCACGCAGGTCGCCGTCAAGCTCATCGACCCGAGCCTTGCCCAGCGCCCCGACGCTGTGACGCGCTTCCGGCGTGAGGCGACCGCGGCCGCCGCCCTGCGCAGCCCCCACGTGGTGCAGATCATCGACCACGGCATCGACGAAGAGCAGCCGTTCATCGTGATGGAGCTGCTCGAAGGCCAAGACCTCTTCGAGCGACTCGAAAAGCGCGATCGGCTCAGCTTGCGGGAGACCGCGCGCATTGTCTCGCAAGTCGCGAGGGCCTTGACAAAGGCCCACGAAAGTGGGGTGGTCCACCGGGACCTCAAGCCCGAGAACGTGTTTCTCGCGCACAACGTCGACGACGAGATCGTAAAGGTGCTCGATTTTGGCGTGGCGAAGGTGAAGGACCCGATGCGCGTCAATTCGCAGAAGACGCGGCAGGGACAGCTCCTCGGCACGCCTCAATACATGAGCCCAGAGCAGGTCAAGGGCACGACCGACGTGGACTTCAAGGCCGACCTGTGGGCCCTCGGCATCATCGCGTTCCAGTGCGTGACGGGCGATCTGCCGTTCGACAGCGACGGCGTGGGGGATCTGCTGTTGCAAATCACGATCGGCGAGATCCCCACCCCGTCGCGCGTGCTGCCCGGCCTGCCGAAATCGTTCGACGCTTGGTTTAGCCGTGCTTGCGCGCGAAAAGCGGCGGATCGCTTCGGCTCGGCGATGGACATGGCGCGGGCCCTCGAAGACTTGGTCGCCGCCTTGCCCGAAGCCAAGGCCACCGCGTCCGTCGCGCGGCCGGTGATCCGAAAGCGCCCGCGCTCGAGCGTCGAGTCGATGCCCGAAGAGGTCGCGAAGAGGCCTCCAAAGCCGGCCGCGTTGCCGCCGCGCCCGGCCCCACCTGCGGCGTTTACGCTGAACGAGGACGATCTCGTCGCCGACGAGGTGCTCGCGCCGAAGCCACCCAGCCCGCCCATGGCCACGCCCTTCCCCGCGACGCTCAGCACGCCGAACGCGGCTCCGGCGCCCGCGCCAGAAGCTCCGCCTACGCCGCACGCACCGGAGCCCCCGCCCGCACCACCATCGCGGCCCCAGGCGCCGACATCCACCTCGCAGCCCATTCCAGCGCCGGTTCGGTCAGCACCCGCGGCGCTCCCCTACCCGACCGTGGGAGGTCTCGAAAGCGCCGATTTGCCGCCGGAGCTCGATGGCTCGCGACGCCGTTTGGTGCTGAAGCTGTTGGGCGTCGCGCTTGCGGTCTTCGCGATTTGGGTCGCGTGGAACGCCATCGCTCCGCAGTTCTACGACCCTCCGAGCCCCGCGGCGACCGCCCTCGCGCCCTCGCCCACGCCGGCTCCGACGCCGGAGCCCGTGCCAACGCTCCCGGCCGTCGATCCGTTGGCCGCGCCGTCTGCGCAGCAAGCCGTCGATCCCGCCGCGCCACCGCCCCCGATGACGGCCAAGACGACGACGACAACGCCGGCCGCGACGGGCGCACCGCGCCCAAAGCCGGCGCCGACGGCAGGCAACAAAGGTGAGCTCGAGTTCGTGATTCCAGAGCCGGACGAATGACCGGTCGCTCGGACTTCGTCGGCGCGTGAGGGGCTAGTTCAGGAGGGTGCGCGAGAGGTGGCGAAACGCGTCGTGCGCGGCCTCGCGAACGGCGGTCTCGACGGCCGGGCTTCCGGGCTCACCGCGCACCAGGATGGCGAATGCGCGGCCGTTTACGGCAAACGACGCGAGGGGCAAGGGGCCCGGGCCCTCAAAGGGCTCGTTCTGGGGATCGATCGATCGCACGGGAACTTGCACGTTGCGGGACCCAACCTTGACCTCAACGAAGCCAACCAGCTCGGACTTGGATAGAGCTTGCATACGGAAGGAATGCGTCGCCGGAGCGCTTCGCGCAAGGCGAACCTTCCAGGGCACTGGCGGCGTGCGCCGACGTCAGTTCTTCAGGCTCGTCATGCGATCGGCCATGATGCTGCGGTAATTTCGATAAACCGTCAGCACGATGGCGAGGGCGATCGCGGCTTCGCTCGCGGCCAGGACGATGATGAACACCGTGAACACTTGGCCGGAAATGCCGCCCGAAACGTAGTGCTCGAAGGCGACGAAGTTGAGCGCGGCCGCGTTGAGGATGAGCTCGACGCCGAGCAAGATGCCGACGGAGTTCTTTCGCGTCATGACCGTGAGCAGGCCGAGCCCAAAGAGCACCGCGGCCACGGTCAGGTAGTGAACGAGTCCGATTTCCATCGGCTAGCCTTTCTCCCAGGCGCGCTTGACCGCGCGTCGCGCCAGCACGACCGAGCCAATCATCGCCGCGAGCAGCACGATCGAGCCGAGCTCGAAGGGCAGCAGAAACTCTCCCAAGAACGCGTGCCCGAGCTTCGCGGTGGAGGGCGTGACCGGCTTCACCTCGGACGGCCAGTCGGTCAGCGTAGCGACCTTGCCCAGCACCAGGAGCACCGCCGATACCAGCGCAAACGCGACCCCGAGGCCCGCCCGCGGGTTGGACACGCGCACGTCTTCGACACGGCTCGTGAGCATCACGGCGAAGAGGATGAGCGTGAGCGTGCCGCCCACGTAGACGAGCACTTGCACGGCGGCGAGGAAGTCGGCCGACAGCGTGATGTAGAGCCCCGCGATGCCTAGGAACGTGCCCAGCAAGGCGAGGGTCGAGTAGATGATGTTCTTGGAGAATGCGACGATCCCGGCCGAACCCAGGGTGAGCGCCGCAAGCCCGGTAAATACGAGCACGCTCAGGGGGGGCATGATGCGCGGCGGACGTTAGTCGCCTGTCCTCGCTGGTTCAAGGGGGAGTCAATTGGGGGCAGCGGCCGGAGCGGGAGCGGCGGCGGCGTCACCCCCACCGAGGGCGGCTTTGTCGGCGTCTTCCGGCCCCTTGAAGTACACATCCATGGCGTAGCTGAGGTCGGCCGTCGCTTCCGCGCCACCCGGCTCGCACTTCGAAGCGTCCATGTCGGAGCCGGAGGCCATCGCGGTCGTGTACTCGTTGCAGGTGGGGTAGCCGCAGGCGCCGCAATCGGTTTGAGCGGTCAGGTTTTCGAGCAGGCTGGCGAATTTTTTGACGTCGCCCTTGGGCGTGGCCACGACGCTGCCCTTGATGGTTTGGGCCTTGCCGGCGTCGATTTGAACTTTGCCGCCCTTTTTGCCGCCCGCGGCCTTCTTTTTCTTGCCCGTGTTTTGCTTGCGCCAGGCCGCGCGCAGCTCTTCCAGCACGGCCGGGTTGTCGCGCATCGCGCGCTCGCGCGCCTCGCGAGCGTGGGGACCGTAGTCGCCAACGGGGACCTCGCTCAGGTCTTTGGGCGCCTTGTAGAGCGGGACGAGACCCTCGGGGATGAAGCGGAACGTGAGCGAATCGAGGGTGGGCGTGGCGCCTTCGAACTCGCGCGTGTGGCGGATGGCGCCCGTCGACTCTTGCTTGCAGGCCTCGACGCACAGGCCGCAATACATGCATTTGCCCATGTCGATGTCGAAGCGGCTCATCGCCTGCTTCTTGGTGGCGGGGTCTTTCACGAGATCGATGGCGATGCACTCGATGGGGCAGGAGCGCTCGCAGCGCTTGCAGCCCGTGCAAATGTCCATCTGGACTTCGAGGAAACCGCGGTAGCGCGGGGGCAGCATCTCGGTCACCGGCCGATCGGTGCGATCGGGGTATTGGATGGTGATCGGCTCGCGGAACAGGTGCGAGAACGTGACGGCCATGCCTTCGAGGATGGTGTTGGCGGCCGTGGAGATGCTGTTGATGTACTGGCGAAGGTCCATGGGGAGTCTCTCGGTCCTTAGGGGAGACCGGATGGGGCGGCGAGGGTAGCAGAGGCCGTTTTTTTTCGCAGCGAAAGGGAAGCGGACCTTCGAACGATCAGCTTGGAGAGCGGAAAAGCGCAAGAACTCCGGTGAAAAAATGCAGCTTTGCGCGGCCGGGGCACCACGGGCCGATCTCGAACGCCGACTGCATGCCGGCAATTGGTAGATCGCCAAACCTTTTTCTTAGAATTCGCGATTCGACATCGGAGGCGCCGTAGAGGCCCGAGCCGCGTCCCGCGCAGCTTAGGAAGAGCGCGAACGCGGGGGCGGAGCCCCGGGAGCCGTCAAACACACGTTTTGCTGCCTGTTCGAGATCGGTGCGCGCTTGGGCGCCGTCGAGAACGGCAAATGCGCAACGAATGCCAGGCTCGGCCTCGGGGCCGATGACCAGGCCACCGTGGGCCGGATCGATGCCGCGAATGTTGCGAACCGCAAAACGCGGCGCGCCTTCCGCGGGGTCGTCATCGGTGAGCGCCGCGAATACGACGGGCTGCCCGGAGCCCGCGCCGAGCCCGCGCGCGGCGGACGCCGCGGCGGAAAGGGCC
>CAYLJT010000091.1:0-14952 GCA_964383995.1 uncultured Polyangiaceae bacterium | reverse complement strand
ACTCCCGGGGCGGCACGCTGACCCAGGGGTTTCCGACCTCGAAAAACCGATACGGCCGCGCGACCCACGCGCCGGCGTAGTCGATGTTTATGCGCGGTGACCTCCCCACGCGGAAGGACCGCGGGCGGGCGTCTTCCGCGAGGTAGAGCGGACCATCACACAAGTTCGCGCCATAGCTTTGCCCATCGACATGTAATGCGCGGCACAATTTTCCGGGGCCGTTGCACAAGGCACGACGGCTCGCGGGCATGCCGCGGCGGGCTTCCATCAAAGCGAGCCCCAGCGCAGGCTCCAACGCGCGAATGAGCACCGCCTGCGGCTGACCTTCGCGACCCGTCACCACGTTGAACGCCCACGACGAGCCGTAGAGCAGGTAGACGTAGGCACGACCCGCGGGCCCAAACATGGCTTCCGTACGTTTGGTGCGGCGCCCGCCGGCGCTGTGGGCCGCCTCGTCGTCGGGGCCCGCATAAGCCTCGGCCTCGACGATACGGCCCGCGGCGAGACCCTCGTGGGTCACGTGCACGAGCAGCTTGCCGACACAGGCGCGCGCCACGCGCAGCACGGGGGCCTCGTAAAACGAAAGGGGAAGCGGCTGCGGCCGGGGAAAATCGGCGTCTTTCACACGTCGATGCCGAGCCGTTTGAGCCGATAATAAAGCGTCGTGCGGCGCACCCCGAGGGAGCGCGCCACCTCGGCCTTGTTGCCGCCACAGCGCGCGAGGGCTCCGAGCAGCTCTCGGCGCTCCATCTGATCGAGCTGTGAATCGAGGCTCACGGGCCCTTCGGCGGCCCCGGGCTCGACGGTCGGGGCGGGCGTGGCCTTCGCGCTCGGCGGGGTCGAGAGGGGCCACGACGCGCTGGTGAACGCCAAGTGCTGCGGAAAAATTACGTCGCCGCGGGCCAAAATGGCGGCCCTTTCGATGGCGTTTTCGAGCTCGCGGACGTTGCCGGGGAAGTCGTGCTCGCGGAGCTTCGCTAGCGACTCGGGCGCCAACGTGCTCGCGGCGCGCGGGTTCTTTCGAGCAAATTTCCGCAGAAAATGCTCGGCCAAGAGCTCGATGTCCTCGACCCGCTCGCGCAGCGGCGGCACCCGCAAAGGAAAAACGCCGAGCCGCGCCACGAGATCGGGGTGAAGGCCGTCGGCGACGAACGCCGCGAATTTGTCGGGGGTCGTGCCGAGGAGCACGCGCACATCCACGGGAGTCGACGTCGTTGCGCCCACTCGCTCCGTCTCGCCCTCGGTCACGACACGCAGCAAACGAGCCTGCAATGCCGGCGAGAGCGCCTCCGGATCTTCGAGGTAAAGGCTGCCCCCGTGGGCCAGCTCGACGCGCCCCGGGCGGTCGTCGAAAGCGCCTTCGAACGCATTGCGCCGCCAGCCAAAAAGCTCGCGTTCCAACGCGGGTCCGCGGAAGGCCGTGCATGCGACCTTGACAAACGGGCGTTCTTCGCGGGGGGATCCCACGTGCAACGCCCGCGCGACGATGTCGCGCTCGCTGCCAGGCTCGCCCTCGATGAGCACGTGGGTCGCGCTGGGAGCCACCTCGTCGATGCGCAGCGAGAGCTCGCGCATGGCCGCGCTAGGGCCCTGGAGCTGCCCGAAATCGATGGGATCGCGTTGTTCGCGCTCGAGGTAGCCCGCGTAGTTCGTGACCTGTTCGCGCAGCCTCCGGTTTTCGCGCACCGTCTCGAAGGTCACGATGCTCTGCCGGAGAATCGTCGATAGCTCCTTCGAGTCCCACGGTTTTTGCACGTAGCGATCGACCGCCCCCGAGTTCACGGCGTCCACGAGCACCGACAGGTCGGCGTAGGCCGTCAACAGAATGCCCACCGCGTCCGGCCGCTGCTCCTTGACCCGACGCAACACCTCGATGCCGCTCATCCCCGGCATGCGCTGATCGGTGACGACGACGGCGGGGTCGAGGGTGCCGAGCCGATCGAGGGCGGCCTGGCCGCCCACGGCGTAGTGCAGCGTGAACGACTTGCGGAACGTGAACCGGAAAGCGTCGAGGTTGTCCTCTTCGTCATCCACAACGAGGACATCAAAACTTCGCCAATCGAGCTCGCGCATGGTTGCCCCTTCTGCACATACATCGGCACGCCGCCGCGCCGCCACATCCATCGCCGATGTCAGAATGGGCTTCCGTTTCGCGCGGATTGGCGTGCTAAGCTCCGCCCCCCTCTCGACAAGGCCCTTGCCTTGGAGGTCGGCATGCTAGACGAAATCATCACGGAACTGCGCGAGAGCATCGAAAAAGCGATTGAAGCCCTGCGGCGAGAGCTCTCCCGCGTGCGCACGGGGCGGGCTCATCCGAGCATGCTCGATCCCATCAAAGTGGACTACTACGGGACGCCCACGCCCATCGGGCAGATGGCGACAGTGAGCGTGCCCGAGCCCCGCTTGCTCGTGGTCAAGCCCTGGGAAAAAGGCCAGGCCAAGCACATCGACAAAGCCATTCGCGAGGGCAACCTGGGCCTGAACCCCCAGGTGGACGGTGAGGTCATCCGCATCCCGATTCCTGCCCTCACCGAAGAGCGCCGCAAAGAGATGGTGAAGCTCGCCAAAAAGCACGGGGAAGAAGGCAAGGTCGCCATCCGCAAGCACCGCCGCGACGCCAACGAGATGATCGACCAGCTCAAGGGCGACGGCGACGTGAGCGAGGACGACGCCGACCGTTCGAAGAAGAAGGTCGAAGACGTGGTCGCTGCCGCCGTAAAGCAGGTCGACGAGGTCATCGCCCACAAAGAAAAAGAGATCCTCGAGGTTTAGTCCTCGGCGCCGCTCCAAAGCAGGCGTCAACAAGGGAGGAGACAGGAAGGAACCTGTCTCCTTTCTTTCGTTGGCTCAGCGAATCACCACGAGATCGGTCGTGCTCTGAACTTCACGGTCGGGGACCCACTCGATGGTGGCTGTCTCGAACGTCGTGCCGTCGATACCAGGTAGCTCGACCTTGTAGACCTCACCAGGCTTGAGCCCGTCGCCCAGGCGGGTGCCGCTCGTATCTTCCATGCTCGCGAGGTCGTACCTTGCCACCACCGTGCGCCCGCTCCAAAGCGTCAGGATCTCGGCGTGGGCCAGGCCGTCCGGCGTGTCGAGCTCGTCGTAGATGGCCATCTCCAGAATGCCAGTCGTCGGGTCCTGAACGGACAACGAACAGGCAGGACAAGAAGAGATGCCCGGTTGGGGCGTAACCCAAGGGAAGAACGCGCTGTTGGGGTACTCCTGAAATGGGCAGGCGCTCGGTCCGGTGAAGCGACCCGTCCCCGTCGAATCGACAAAAATGGGCGTCGCGCAGACGGTGCTGGACGAATCCTTGGCAGTGTAGCTTGCCCCGTCGAAGGTCGCGCTCGGCGTCGCGAGAGACGCTTCGAGCTCGGCGACGTCCCACGTCGTGGGCGTGCCCTGACCTTCTTTGGGTGTGTTGCAATTCATGCCTGGCTCCACCGCGGCAATCGCCTGACAGTAGCTGAGCCTTCGCACGCCGAGGCCCGCCGGAGGCACGAGGCCAAAGTCGCGCGTCAAGCCGACCTTCACACCGGTCGACCTCAAGATGCCCATGACGCCGTCCGCGTCGAGGGTGTCGTCGAAGTGCCACACCATCGCCGCGACTGCGGAGGTGACCGCCGCGGAGACGCTCGTTCCGCTGAACGGCCCCGCGGGCGTGCCGGGCAGAAAGCCGGTCGCCGGGACCGCGAAGCTTGGGGCGACGTGGGGCGGTGTGCCTTTTTCTCGAACGAACGCGGGCTCGCTGTCCAGGTTGTCGACCGCGCCCGCGGCGTAGAGCAGCGTGATATCCGACGGTCCGCTGCAGGAGGTAGGTTTTGTGCCTTCCCAGGCGGCAGGAAACATGGCGTCGACGCTTGGAGGACTAGCGGAGTTCTGCCCGCCCGCGTTGTTACCGGCGGCTGCGATCACGAGGGCGCCCTTGCATGTGGCGAAGTCGATGGCGTCGTGCACCGCGTCGGAGGAAAGCTGGGGGTCGGCCGAGTACGCTTCGTCCCAACCTGCAGAGATGTTGATGACGAGCCTCGTCGTGTCCGAGACAGAAGTCCAGTCGTTGACAGCATCGTAGATTGACCGGGCGATCTTCGTGCGAACGCCGTAATAACCTCCTGTGGTGTTGTCTCGGTGCCCACGCTCGACCACGTTGAGGCCGAGGTAAGCCCTGATCTCGATCGGGCATGCGGCCGGGCCCCCGAGCTCCTTGCAGGTCAGATCGTTGATGATCGACGCCATGCCGTAGCCGTGAGCCGAAATGCCCACGTTGGACTCGTCCGGCCAGGTGTCCACGACAGCCACACGAACCCTGCCGTTGCCGCCGAGCAACGGGGCCGGGGGCACATCGAGGGTGGCGCTGAAGGCGGCGGTCAGATCGTCGCTCATGGCAGCGGCGACGTCAGATGCCGGGGACATCGGGGCTACCACCTCGGTATCGCACTGGAGCCAATCCTTGGCGGCGACCTCGCCGAGCTTCGGGAGCTGCTCCTGCTCTTTCAACGTGGACGGCCCGGAGGCGTCTTTGCGCTCATAGTGGCAGTAGCGGTCCAGCGGCGTCTTTACACCCTCGTTGTCAACGTTGGGAAACAGGGGGCCACCTTTCCAGAAGGGGTTGTCAACCACAGGGCAGGTCTGACCTTGCGGCACGAGACCTATCCAGTCGGTGCCCGAGCAGGGGCCCGGCAGGCCCTCGCCCTGCGGCTCAGGAGTCGAGGTTGGATCCTTCTTACAGCCGCCGCTCAGCGCGCCCAGGCCCAGAAGCAAACTACCAATCCACACGATGCGATTCATCTGACCTTACCTCCCAATGGCCCTGTAGGCCGCCCAATCACTGTCTGGCATTCTTGTGCTCACATCGATGGATGCCTGTCGCAAGGCATCCACAGGCTCGGCGCCGGCGCCAAGAGCCCTATGCACAGCCTCGGACATCGCCGCGCCGAGCACGTCCGACACGGGTCGACTCGCGGCGATCACGACGTCGGAGCCCGCCGCCAAGAACGCTGTGGCGAGGCCCAGCCCCGTCACCCGTCGGCTCTCCGTTTTGGCCGTTTCGCAGCCCGAAAGCATCACCCAAGTGGGCACACGGGAGACCACGAGGATGTCGCCAGCGGTCAGCTCCCCGCCGCCCGCGAGCAGCAAACGGCTCGCTATCCCGGTGCCTTCGCCGAACACGCCGTGACCGGCAAAGTGCATCAAATCCGCTTGTTTCATGGCGTCGAGCAGGGCATCGCGGGTGGCGCTCGCGCCCTCCAGTCGCAGGACCTTGCCATGAAAGGCCGCCGCCACCGGCTCCGCTTCCCGCCGCGCGCCGGGCAGATCGTCCCGCGGATCGGCCACGATCAAGGCCGTTTGCGGACGTCCGGAGGGAGGCCGGCGCGGCAGGTCGACGGCGTATTCGACCTCGCGAGTGAGGCTCAGAGGGCGACCTTGAAAAGGCAGGGCATGGATATCCAGCGCGCCCAAACGGTCGTCGCCCAGGATACGGAGGCGCTTTGTCTCGGACAACGGACCCTGAAAGGGCTCGAAAAGCGCGGCCGCCAGGGTAGTTGCGTCGCCCGCAAGCGCCTCTTTGGGGATCGGCGCGGCGCGCACCTCAGAGCCCCTGGCGAAGAACACGAGGCCCATCGAGCTGGTGGACGCGACCGCGAGCAGGGCTTCGTCGTCGCCCAAGGGAGGTAGCTCGGAACCCTCGGCAGGAGCGCTCGACCCGTCGGACAACAACGCGAGCGCGTCTTCCAGGGCCTTCTTTGCGGCGTCCCGGTGCACTTCGCGCTCTTGGTCGCGCGCGGGGAGCTTGTCGGCCGAGACCTTCCAGTCGTCGCGTGCGAGGGCGTCGATGGCGTCCCGTTCGTTTCGATAGCGCGCAATGGCCTCATCCCAACGCGCACGCCCGGGCCCCTCCAGGCGGGCCAAACGGTCGGCTCCTTCCGCCGCGGCGAGGGCACGCCGACGCGCCTTTCGAACCGCGCGCAGGGCTTCGGGCACGCGATCGAGGGCCACCAACGTCCGCGCGAGACCATCGACCGCTCGCGAGCGCCCCGCGAGGAAGCTCGCGCGGCCTTCGCCCAACGGAACGCGCGCGGCTTCGCTGTCGAGCAGGGCGTCCGCAGCGGCGAACGCTTCGGCGGCCGCGGCAAGCTTGCCCTGCGCCAAGAGCACGGACGCGCGCCCGACCGTCGCGCGAAACTGCGCCTCGGCGGAGGCGGCGGCGGCCCCGCGCGCAGCGAGCTCGGTATAGCGCGCCATGGCCTCGTCCGCGCGCCCCTCCGCCAACGCGAGGCGGCCCTCCGCGTCGAGCAGCCACGAGACCGCCTCGAACGACGGATCGTCGTGGATCGCGCGGGCCTTTTGCACGGCGTCGGCAGCGCGCCCCCGATCGCCATCCGCGAGCGCGAGGAGCGCGAGGTTGATCAGGACCGACTGCGCATGGATGGGGCGCGGACAACCCTTGCGAAAGATGTCGGCGGCCTCGACGAGGCTTGAAATCCCGACCTTGTCCCACGGCTCGGAGGCCTCGGCGCGCAGCACCTGCACCCAACCCAGGTTGTTGAGCAGCTCGGCCTCGCGACAGGGGGCCTGATCCTTGGGCCGCTCGGCGTGCATGACCTCCAGCGCGCGCTGTGCTTCATCACCGCGCCCCACGGACTGCAACGTGAAGATACGCCGGTCTCGCACGACATCCACGAGGCCATCGAGCCCGAGGCGAAGGGCCCCGGCTTCGGCGCGCTCGAACCCGTCGAGGGCCTCGGCGACGTGGCCCCCTTCGAGCTGCACGAGGGCGCCGTAGTAGGCCGCGTGAGGGCGCCCCTCGGTCCACAGTGTGAGGGCGGGGCGGAGGTCGTCGAGGGCCTTTTGCGCCCCCAAGATGTCGTGCTTTTGCGTCAGCCGCGTGTGCGCGAGCGCGAATCCGTCGAGGGCTTCGTCCGAGACACGACCCGCCGCGCGGTGAACCTCGGCCGCCCGCGCCAAGCCCGCGATGGCCTCGTCGACCTTGCCCTCCGAGAGGGACAAGCGCGAAAGGAGGCTCGCGGCGCGAGCGCGCCCGGTGTCCGAGACAGTTTGCTCCGCGGACAGCACGCGCCGCGCTTCTGCGATTTTTCCTTCGGCCCTCAGAGCCCGGGCGCGCTCGATGAACGCGTCTTTGGCGACCGCACGCAGGCTCAGTCCGAGGCGCGCCGTACGTCCGTCGAGCGCGACATCGAGAGCAAGCTCGGACGCGCCCTGCCGTGTGGCGGGCAACGACACGCGCGCCGCCGTGCCCTCCGCCACGGGCTTGGCTGCGACGGCAAGCTCCACGTCGGCCACGTGAGCGCGCACGGTGAGACCCGGCCGATCGAGCCAAACGTTGAGCTGTGTCACGTCCGGCGCGACCTCGCACGTGCCGTCCCGCTGCACCGCCGTGCACCCTGCGATCTCCAAGCGTGGAGGCGGGAGGGGCTCGGGCGCAGGCGGCTTGCGCGCGCAGGCGCAGGCGACACCGGCGAGCAGCGCGACACCGAAGATGGGCGTCTTCACGGCCCTGCACCAAGCACCAAGGAGCTGTGAAACACGCGCAAGTCCGCCGAATCGACGACGCTCTCGATGGTGTCGAGGGGCACTGCCGCGACAGCCGCGGGGGCACCGACGACGACCACCAACGTCGCGTTGCCGAGCCCCAGGTTCGTCGGCAAGCGGCCTTCGAAGCGCGCCGCGCCATCGTCCGAGACATCCACCTTGCCCTCGAGGGCGAGCGCGCTTGCGCCCTGAACAACGTACGCGCGCGCGCTGACTGCCGCGCTCGAAGCGGAGGCGGGACGCAGCCGAACAGCGAGCCTTCCTCCCGGCGAAAGAGCGAGCGGAGCCCCATCGCTGCGCTCCCCGACGGCCCCCTCGATCACCAGCGAATAGGCGGGAAATGTAGGCTTTTCTGGATCTTGCCGAGGAAGGAGCGCGAACGAAACGGCGGCCGCGAGGGCGAGCGCCCCGAGCACCATCGGCAGGCGTGAGGGCTTGGCGCGCCGCGCATCGAGGGCGATGACCTTGGCCCCTGCCGCGGCCGTGGGCGTGACCGCCTCGGGAGGCCTTGGGAGGGCGGCGACCGCCTCCTCGAAGCGCTCCCGCTGCGACGCATCGAAGGGTGCGAGCGCGTCGAGCGCCTCGCGTGCCAACGGATCCTTCTCCGCCAGCGCGCGAAGAGCCGCGATGTCCTCCTCGGAGGCCGTGCCGGCGGCGTAGGCGTCCCAACGCGGGTCCGACAGCACGTCTTCTGCCTCGCCTTGAGCGACCTGCCTTACGGCAGCAAAAATGGGCTGCTTACCCGCGCTCATGATTCGGTCTCCGGGGTACCGTCCGGCCCCTCCGAGAGAAGCTCTTTGGCGAAACGAACGACCAGCCGTTTTAGCCGGCTGCTCCACGCCTGCACCGCCGATGTGCTCATGCCCGTGTCCTGGCACACCTCCGCGATGGGGCGTTCATCGAGGATGAGACGGCGAAACAAATCGTAGCCGAGCGGTGAAACCTCGCAGCGCACGTGATCGAGCAAGCGAGCCGCCAATTCTTGGCTCAAGAGGGCCTCTTCCGGGTCGTCGTCGACGGCCATTTCGCCTTCGAGCGCAGCCTCCGCGCCGAGCTCTTCCGACCACGGGTTGCGCTTGCGAACGCGCAAGATCGAGATGGCGCGTTGCTCTGCGATGAGGCCGACAAAGCCGCGAAGACCCATGCCCCGCTCCGGATCCCACGAGCGCAACAGCCGTGCGTCGTCTCGGAAAAGGTCGAGCAACACATCCTGCGTCACGTCAGCCAAGAAACCTCGAATGTCCCGACCCTGCGCCAGGGACCGACGACGCAACGCGATGCGACCCACCCGCGCGTGGATCACGGGCGTTAGCTCTCGAACGAGCGCGCGAACGGCGTCGGCGTCACGAGCCAGGGCTCGAGCCACGAGGGCCTTATCGGAATCCTCCATCAGGTCGGACTCGCACGAGGGGGGCGATGTCGCGACATCATACTGAAAACCAAGAGCAAACCATGCTCGGCCGTGGGAGCTATCAGCCGGGCGTGTCGACGCGGGCGCGGGAACGGAGTCAACCTCGGTCACGCAGGGGTCTATGGAGCGTCACCGGCAACGGCTGACAGCCTCCGCCAAGAAAAGGGTCCTCTTGACAGGTTTGGCGCTCCATGAAACTGTCGATCGGGTTGAGGGCAACCCTTACGAAGCGGGAAAACCCGTAGTGATGCGTGCAGTCGCGGCAGGAGTGACCGACGTCGGTCGACAGCGCGATCACAACGAAGACAGCTTCGCGGTGCTCGCCGACCACGGGCTCTTTCTCGTGGCCGATGGCATGGGTGGCCATCGGGCGGGCGATGTCGCGAGCCGTCTGGCGACCGAAGCGGTGGCCGATTTCTTCCGCTCCAGCACCCAGGAGGACATGACCTGGCCGTACCACTTCGACACGTCTTTGTCGGAGGACGAGAACCGGCTGGTCACGGGCATCCGCATCGCCAACCGCCAAATCTTCGAGCGCAGCATTCGCTCGCGGGACTGCGCCGGCATGGGCACCACGGTAGTCAGCGCCTTCTTCACGAAGCGACGCGGCAAGCTGATCGTGGGCCACGTGGGCGACAGCCGCGCCTACCGCGTGCGGGGCGGCGAAATCGCGCTTTTGACGCGCGATCATTCGCTCATCAACGACTACCTGATCGCCATGCCCGAGCTGACCGAAGAGCAGCGCGCAGAGCTCCCGAAGAACGTCATTACGCGCGCGCTCGGCATGCAGGACAGCGTCATGGTCGACCTGACCACCGACGAGCCCCAGCACGGCGACCTGTACTTCCTTTGCTCCGACGGCCTCTCGGGCATGCTCACCGACGAGCAAATGCTCGAAATCATCGGCGATTTGACGGACCCCATGGCCATCTGTCAGCGCCTCGTCGACGAGGCCGACGAGCACGGCGGCGAGGACAACGTCACCGCCTTGGTGATCCGCTTCATCGACGACGCGCTCGAGGTCAACAAGGTGGGCACCGAAGACGAAGAGACGATCCCGATGGCGCCCTCCGAGCTCGGCATCGACGACGTGCCGATGAGCGAGCGGGACACGGCCCTCGATCTACCGCCAAGCACCCCGCATCCCAAGCTCCGAACCTGATCGCGAAGGCTTTCGCGCGCCCGAGCTCGCCGCGCGGAAAACCCGAATTCGCCGCGCGGAAAACCCGAATTCGCCGCGCGAATTTCTTGGCGCGGCGATTCAAGCGAGCGATGCCCTCGGACCGCGCGCCCTACTCGGAGCCCGTGCTGCAGTTCTCGAAGATGGCGTAGCCCTGCTTGATTTGGCAGACGCTGCCTTCGGACGAAATGGCGTCGCAGCTGAACGCGACCCACACCTTGCCCGGACCGATGCCTTCGCCCGAATCGGGGATGAAGTAGAAGCTGCAGTCGTTGGAGGCGTAGGTGGCCACGGTCGTGGGGGACGCGAACGCGATGGAGCCCTTCGCCGGGTTGGTCTCGGTCGCGCTCGACGAGATGCCTTCGACGACCATCTGGAGAATCGAGCCCGATTGGTAGGCCGTCGCGTCGATGTTGAAGGACGAGGAGCCCACCACGCTGCAGGTGATGTCGGCGCCGGCTTCACCGCTCGTGACGAGGCTCGCGTTGGCGCGGTCGGTGTCGGTGACCTTGCCGAGGGAAGCGTTGTGTCCTTGGATCGAGCATGCGCCGCCGGGATCGACGAAGGCCACATACCAAGCGCCGCGAGGCGTGGGGGGCACGGGATCGCTGCACGACGTGGTGAGGCCCGCGATGAGCACCGGCACGGTCAGGCCGAGGAGTGAAAGGCGCATGGGGATGAGGCTCCAGCTTGGGTCGGCGCGACGCCGACGAACACGTTGTACCGCACGCCGATGGGCGCGATCAAACAGCGAGCACGTGACGAACGATCATGCCGGCTGTTCGAGGGCAGCAGCGATGTCGTCCCACAGGTCGGAGGCCGATTCGAGGCCGACCGACAGGCGCACGAGGCCGTCGACAATTCCGAGCGCGGCGCGCGCCTCGGGGGGCACGCTGGCGTGGGTCATGATGGCCGGGTGCTCGGCCAGGGATTCGACGCCTCCGAGGCTCTCGGCGCACGAGAAGATGCGCAGGCGCTCCAAAAACGCCCTGGATTTCGTCAAACCGCCGCCCAAGACCGCGGTGATCATCGCGCCCGGGGCCTTCATTTGGCGCGCCGCGAGGGCATGCCCGGGGTGCGACGCGAGGCCCGGGTAGTGGACCTTCTCGACCATCGGATGGGCCGCGAGGCGCTCGGCGATGACGGCAGCCGACGCACATTGATGGCGAACGCGCACGCCGAGGGTCTTGATGCCGCGCAACACCATGTAGCAATCGAAGGGGCTCGGCACCGCGCCGATGGCGTTTTGCAGGAAGGTGACGCGCTCGCCGATGACGTCGTCGCTCGTGATCACGGCGCCGCCCACCGCATCGGAGTGGCCGTTGATGTACTTCGTCGTCGAGTGGACAACCACCGTCGCGCCGAGCGCGAGGGGATTCTGCAATACGGGAGTGGCGAACGTATTGTCGACGACAAGCGGGATTTTGGCTTCTTTTGCGATGGTGGCGATGGCCGCGATGTCGAACACCTTGAGCATCGGGTTCGTTGGCGTCTCCAACCAAATCATGCGCGTCGTGGGGCGCAGCGCGGCCTTGACGCGAGCCGCATCGGTCATGTCGATGAAGCTCGATTCGAGGCCGAGGGGGCCCATGACTTTATCCATGAGACGAAAGGTGCCGCCGTACACGTCGTCGCCGGAGAGCACGTGATCGCCCGGTCGCAACATGTGCAAGAGCGTGGTTGTGGCGCCCAGACCGCTCGAGAATGCGAAGCCGTAGCGCCCCCCTTCGAGGGCCGCGAGGCAGCTCTCAAGGGCCTTGCGTGTGGGATTTCCCGAGCGCGAGTACTCGAAGCCCTTGTGCTGCCCGGGGCTCGGTTGCGCGAAGGTGCTGGCGAGCACGATGGGTGTCATCACCGCGCCCGAGACAGGGTCGGCGGGCTGCCCCGCATGAATCGCCAGAGTGTCGAACGATAGGCCCGAAGGGAGCGGCTCTTTCATCGCAGGGGCCTATCACCGCGCGCGGATGCGCCGTCAAATGGCGTCGCCGTGGAGGGCCTCGGCGAAGTCTTTGGCCGTGGCAAAACGGCGCGACGGATCGAGCGCGAGGGCCCGCCGAAGGACCGTCTTCTCGGCAGCGGAGAACGCAGGAGCGCGCTCGATGATCGTGGGGTCGATGCCTCGTTCGCCCACGACTGCCAGCATCACCGCGGGCTCGACACCGGCGACGAGGGGCTCGCCGTGCGCGAGGTACACGAGGGTCGCCGCGAGCGAATAGACATCCGCCCCCGCGTTGGGAGGCGCTTCCCCTCGCGCGACCTCGGGGGCGACGTAGGGCAACGTGCCGCGGTCGCCCGTATCGAGCGCCGCGTCCATGCCGCGGAAGCGGGCCGCGCCGAAGTCGATGAAGCCAACGTTTCCGGAGGGTGCGAGCAGCAATTGATCGGGCGCGATGTCCCCGTGCACGAGCTCGAGGGCGCCCTCGTCATCGCCGAGCGCGGCGAGCTCGGCGAGCGCCCGCGCGGCCTCGCGCGCCACGTGCCGCACGAGCAGCGGCGGAACCGCCCTGCCCTGACTTCGAAACGCCTCCACGATGGTGCTCATCGACGCACCGACGGTCCGCGTCTCGACGAGGTACGGGCCGTGCGCGTCGGCGCCCACGCGCAGCAGCTTGGGCACGGCCGGGTGCCGCGCGCGCTCCAAAAAGCGCGCTTCGCGCACCATCGCCGCGCGCCCCGCGGCCGTGTCTCGGACACGCGGGCGCAATCGTTTGCAGATCAAACGATCTTCGTCGCGCAGGCCGCCCTCGGTGACGACGGCCACGTGAAAGACGGTGCCCGCGCCGATGATCTCGATCAACGTCATCCCGGGCGGCACCACCATGGTCGCGGCTCCTAATATGCGCTCTTCGGCGGCGTCGTTGCCGGGAGGTGGAGGGCGAGCTCGGGCACCGCCGCTTCGCCCCCGAAAAGAAAACCGTAGCGCGCCTGGTTGGTGAGCACGCGAGCCACGTAGCGCCGGGTCTCGCTGAACGGAATGCGCGCGATGAAGAGGTCCGCGTCCATTTCGGCGGCCGGAGCCACCCATCGCCCGACCGCCTGGGGCCCTGCGTTGTACGAGGCGACCGCGAGGGGCACGCTGCCTTCGAAGATGCTCAAGAGACCGGCCACGTAGTGCGCGCCCAGGGGGAGGTTCTTCGCGGGGCGTGTGAGGTCGCCGAGACCGACGGACGTGCCCATTTCGGCGGCGACCTTGTCGGCGGTGTAGGGCATGAGCTGCAGCAAACCTTCGGCGCCGACGGGGGACGTGACCTCGGGCGCGAAGGCGCTCTCTTGACGCATGATCGCGTGCAAGAGCCCCGCGGGAAGCTTGTGCTGGGCCTCGAGCTCGCGGACTTTGTCGAGGTAGGGCGTGGGGTAGAGGCAGTCCCAGGTCCATGTTTCGCCGGGCCCTGGGGCGTTCATGAGCACCGACCAACTCACCTCACGCACCCCGATGCGGTAGCGGCGCGAAGCGCGCTCCAAAGCTCCGTAGGCGGTGCAAAGGGCCTCGCCTTCGCGACCGGGGTGGGCACCCGACACCTCGCGTTCGAGGTTCAACAACGCGCGCTCGGCATCGCGATCCAGCCCCGCATCGACGAGCGTCGCGACGAGGGGCGGAAGGCTCACCGCAATGGGCTCGGGCGCGGACGAGCTCGACGCCGGAATGAGCGGCGGGGGCTCGACCGAAAGCTCGCGTAGGCGCGCCCGCGCAGCCGACGCGGGATACGTGAGCGGAAGCGTCTGAGCCACGTCGGTGAACAGCGCGACGGCCCCATCGCGGTCCCCCGCGCGCAAGGCCGCGACCCCCGCGAGCTCGCGCAAACGGCCTCTTTCTTCGCGGGTCGCGGCCTCGGCGAGACGAAGCAGCGTGGCCCCCGCCTGCTTGGCATCGCCCGCGGAGAGCGCGGCCAACGCCCCCTCCTCGGTGGCCTCGGCGCGGCTCGCTCCCTTGGCGAACCGCTTGAGATACGCCGCGTAGGCGTCCTTGGCTTCGGCGAAGCGGCCCCCTTGGAGGAAGAGGCGCGCGCGTTGGAGGCTCGCTTTGTCTCCGACGTCGTTCTTGGTCTTCGCGAGGGGCGTGAGCAATTGAATCGCCTCCTCTTCGTGCCCTGCGCGCGCGAGCGCCCGGGCCGCCTGAAAGCGCTGTTCGCCGCTCCGCGCGCTTTGCTTGCTGGCCGCCTCGCGAAACACCGCGGCGGCTTGCTCGTAGTCACGCGCTCGATAGAGGGCGCGGGCCTTCGCATCGAGCCACGCGGGGCGCGGCACAGCGCCCTCGATGGACGCGAGCTCTTCGAGGGCCGCGCTCGCGTCGCCCGCGGCGATCAGCGCTTCCGCGATCGAGAGCCGTTCGGAGGCCTTGAGCTGCACCCCGCGGACCGCCAACGTTTGGCGAGCCACGCGCCCTTCCGCGGACGCGGGCGCCGTGCGCACCAGCACTTCGAGCTCTGCGTTCGCGCCGCGGCGATCGCCCTTGGCTTCGAGGATCTCGGCGCGCAGCGCCCTCGCGGCGCGAACGGCGTTGTCGTCGCGCTTGCGTGCACCGTCCGCGATGGCGCGGTCGACGTGCGCCAAGGCGACCTTGATCTCGTTCGCGCCGAACCTCGCGCGAGCCGCGAGAACAAGGTCGCTCGGTGTCTTGGAGGCTTCGTAGAACGTCGCAGCATCCGTGAACTGTCCCGCCGCGAGAGCGGCCTCGGCGCGAAGTCGCGGGAGGGTATCGGCGAGCAAGGGCAGCTCGGCATCGAGGCCCACGAGCAGCGCAAGCCCCTTCGCCGCGTCCGCCGCGTCGAGCGCGGCCCGGGCCCGGACGTAGCGCGCGATGGGCTTT
>CAYLJT010000090.1:0-14968 GCA_964383995.1 uncultured Polyangiaceae bacterium | reverse complement strand
CATGACGGCGATCGTCGAGCGCAGGGATCAGCGCCCCATCGGCGATTTGGCGGCGCGCAAGGTGATCACCGTGCGCGTGGAGGAGCCCCTGTCCGTCGCGACCTCGCGCCTCGAAGCGGCCCACATTCACGGCGTGGTGGTGTTGGAGGGCGAGTGGCCGGTCGGCATCTTCACCCAGATCGAGGCCCTGGCGAGCCGTGATTTGCCGCGCGAAACGCCCGTGGAAGAGGTCATGAGCGCCGCCCTCCTGAGCTACGACGCGCGCTCCAGCCTGCACCGCGCGGCCGCTCAAGCACGCGCCCTCGACGTGCGGCTCGTGGTCGCGACCGAAGGTCGGCACATCGCCGGGGTGCTCTCCGGCAGCGATTTCGCGCGCGCGACGCTGTGATCGGCAGGGCCGCGAAAAAGCCCGCGATACGCCCCAAAGACCTCGTGTAGCATGGGCTCCATGGGTCTTCGAAGCGCGCTTTGGGCCGCCCTGACGCTCACCCTCGTCGCATCCTTCGCGGCCTGCGGCTCCGACGAGAGCGCCAGCGGCTCCACCTCGACGGGCGGCGGCTCGGCGTCGAGCGGCCAGGGCGGCGAAGGCGGCGTCGTCGAACCGATCCCCGAGGGCAAATGCCGCGATTCGAAGAGCGAAGCGTGCCCCGGCACCTGCGTCAACACGGAGGACGTCGCGTGTTATGTGGCCACGGACGCGCCCCCCACGACCTGCGTCAACGATCCCGATTGCGGCGGCGGCGGCGCCATTTGCGCGTTCATCGACGCGAGCTGCGCGGACGGGCCGGTCTTCGCGTGCGCGGCGGGCTGCGTGGACGACACGCTTTGCCCGCCCTCGATGGTGTGCGGGCCCGACCATCATTGCCAAAAAATCCCCTGCAAAAATGGCTGTCCGGACAACTTCTTGTGCAGCCCCGAGAAGCACTGCGTGCGAAAATCGTGCAGCTTGGACGCGGATTGCGACTACGGCCGCTGCGTGCTCAAGACCTGCCACGACGACTTCGGCGACTGCGCGCCGTAGCCGGTCCGATCCGCCGCGAAAGGGATCGCGATTCGCGAGCGCCCGTGGCATAACCGCCGCGCTCCCGGCCACCGGGATGCCCAAAAAGGAGGATCCACATGGCCGAGCCTATGCAGCTCAAAGGGATCGCGGGACTTCGGGAAGCGATCGCCCAAATGACGTCGGTGCAACAGACTCTCGCGGCGCAACAAAACGCCGCCGAAGCCGCGGCCAACGCCGCCGCCGCGGCCGAGCTCGCCAAGCTCGGCGCCCTGGTTGAGGCTGCCATCATCGTGGCTGCTGCCGACAAGGTGGTGACCGAAGCGGAAGTTCGCGCGTTGTGCGAGGGCATGGCGCACCTCTCCGGTCCTTCGGCCGACATCGGCACGCTGCTCACGTTGACCACCGAGGCGTCTTCGCGGGTCGGGGCCGAGGGTCAAGCGTCGCGTGTCGCCGCGGTCGCGAGCGTGCTGCAAGACGCCGAGCTGCGCCGCGGCGCCCTGCTCATCGCCTCCGGGCTCGCCTGGCTCGGCGGGGGCGTGGGCGAAAAGGAAGGTCTCGCGCTGCAAGCGTTGGCAAGGGCGTTTGGCATCGCCATCAACGACCTGCACAAGATCATGGCCGAAGCCCACCGCTGAGCGGGGTTGTCAGGCGTAACCCATCCTCCCTGCCTGGGATGCGGGGAGGGTGGGCGATCTTGCCATGGCAAGATCGTGTCAATACCGCCACGAGGTAAGATCGGCGTGGGGAGGCGCCGTGGCCGCGATGCGCGCCATGATCTTCGGCAAATAAAGGCTGTGGTAGCGGAGGCGCGAGATGTGGATGGGGTTTTCCTGATCGCCGTTCCAGCAGTGCTCGCAGCCCTGTCCGTAGTCGACCTCCCCGCCGTAGGGCGGGTCCGTAGTGCTCGCCAGGAAGGCTTCCAACAGGCGTACGGCGCCGTCCAGGTAGAAGTTGTCCATGGTGCCGACGTACACATGGAGCTTCCCTGCCAGCTTGGGGCCGAGGGTCGCCCAATCGCGCTCCAGGATATGGCGGAGGTCGTAGTGCTCACGCCAGCTCTCCGCGACCTTGGGATCGATGACGCCTGTTTTACGATCCCAGATCGGTAGCGGGTAGCCATCCGGCCCTTGCGGCGAGAACACCGCCTGCCAAGCGTCCAGTTGCTCTCCCGAGCGACCGCGGGAGCCGAGGGCCGCTTCCATGTGCGAAAGATCGCGCATCGTGGCCTTGATGTTCCCCTTGCCGTCGCGCATGCCGGGACGTTCGATGGACCGCAGCGGGCCCACGACGGCGTGGGCGTTTTCGTCGTTGTACAGGTCGACCAGGCAATAGGCGCGGAAGTCCACCGGGTCGGGGCAGGCACCGAAGGCGCCGTTGTACAGGTCGGGGTAGAACACCGCCGTGGCGAGGGCCGCCCAGCCCCCCGTGGAGCCGCCGTAGACGAAGCGCGCCCACCCCTCACCGATGCCACGAAACACCCGCTCGATCTCGGGGATGAGCTCGAAGTTGATGGCGTCGCCGTAGGGCCCGCAGCACGCCGAGTTCACGGCGTACGAGTCGTCGTAGTAGGGCGTCGGGTGCTGAATCTCGACCACCAACATGCGGGGCCTACCCGGCGCGATCCAAGCCTGATAGGCCTCGTACGCCTCCTTCTGCTCGACCAGGTTGTAGCCATCGACGCCGAAGCGCGCGCTCCTTTTCGGCACCGTGTCCGGATCCGGCAAGGTCTCGCGGAAGCCGCCAAAATTGGCTGGAAAATGGCCGTGCATGACGACGAGCGGGTAGCGCGCCTCGGGGTGCTCGTCGAAGCCTTCGGGCACCAGCACGTGGGCGCCGAGGAAGGTGGGACGGCCCCAGAACTCGCTCAAGAGCTTGCTCTGGATGCGGATGTGCCGCACGTAGCGCGTGTCGGCCGGTGGCTCGCTAGCGGGTATTGTCTCGGACAAATGGACGTCCACGCGTTGGGCCCCGTCGGGGCCCAGGGAAAGGCGCACAGGGAGGCTGTACAGATTGCCGGGGGCCCGGCTCCACTGTTGACCTTCCCCGCGGTCAGCCGGGAGCTTCACGACGTGACCCGTCGCCAAGTGGAAGGTCTCGTAGCGGTGGAGGACCGCCTGGATGGTGTAGTCGCCGGCGGGCAGCGCACGCAGGCTCTCGACGGGGTAGCCGAAGGTCGAGCCATCGATGATGACCGCGCTCCCCGCCGCGCGGCCCTCCACATCGACGCCCAGGATCTGAATCGCTTGCGCCCCGGCCTGCACGCGAAAACGCGGCTCGTCGGCGCTGTCGTCGGGGGCCAGCAGCAGAAGCACCCTGCCATCGATGGCTCCCTCCACGCCGCGGGGGAAATGGATGGCGAAGTGCAGGCCCAGCTCGTTTCGCGGTTCTTCCACGCCTCGCGTGTTTCAGACGTGCGCCCTCGCGTCAAGCGCGGGCTCGCGCCGGGCCCGTTGCTGAAGCGCGATGAAACGCGCGTGAAACATGGCTTTGCTTCGTTCGTCCCCAAGAATGCCTCGTATTTTCGGGGTTTTTGGCACGCTGCCGCTGGCACGTTGCCTGCTCTTCCGACCCCGAGAAACATCCGAAACAAGGACGACGATGGGACCCGACTTCACACCCTTCCCCCCTCTGCTCGGCGGAGCCTTGATTGGCATCGCCGCCTCTATGTTGCTCTTTGCCCATGGCAAGGTCGCTGGCATCAGCGGCATCTACGCGGGCCTCTTGGACCCGTCTTCGCGCGACAAGAGCGGCCGCCTGTTCTTCGTTCTGGGCCTGCTCCTTTCGGGTCTCTTGGCGCGGGTCGTGGCGCCCAGCGCGTTGAGCGCCCCCACCGTGAGCACCGGCGCGTTGATCCTCGCGGGGCTCCTCGTCGGCTACGGCGTGCGCCTCGGAAACGGTTGCACGAGCGGCCACGGGGTGTGCGGAATCGCGCGTTTCAGCGGCCGTTCCTTGGTTGCCGTGGTCACCTTCGTCACCACCGGCGTATTGTCCGTCATCGTAACCAAATACCTGCTCGGAGACTGACCTGTGCGACCTTCCCTCTGGCATCTCGGTTCCGGCCTTGTCTTCGGCCTCGGCCTCACCGTCTCGGGCATGACGAACCCCCAAAAGGTGCAAGGCTTCCTCGACTGGGGCGGCGACTTCGACGGCAGCCTGCTGCTCGTGCTCGGCGCCGCCGTGATCGTGCACACCGTGCTGTTTCGCCTGATCACGAAGCGCGCTTCGCCGCTCTTCGACGTGCGCTTTCACCTCCCCACCCGGCGCGACATCGACGGCCGGTTGGTGGCGGGGGCCGCCGTGTTCGGCGCCGGCTGGGGTATGGCAGGCTACTGCCCCGGGCCGGGCCTCGTCTCCCTGGGAGGTGGCATGGAAGGCGGCTTGCTATTCGTCCTGGCCATGACCGTAGGGATGGTCATCTTTCAAGCGGTAGAGTCCGCGCGCGTCGCCAAGAGCGAGCCTCAAACACGATAGTTTCGGCACAAACAGGAGCCCATCATGGACATTCAGACCTTCTTCGATCCCGCGACCTACACGCTGACCTACGTTGTCTCGGACCCCGAGAGCAAAGACGCCGTGGTCATCGACTCCGTGTTGGACTACGATCCACTGTCGTCCCAGACGCAAACGGCGTCCGTGGAGAAAGTGGCCGCGTTTGTGCGCGAGAAGGGCCTCCACCTGCGCTATGTGCTGGAGACCCATGCCCACGCCGATCACCTCTCTGCGTCCCAGTGGCTCAAGCGCCGTTTCGAGGCCAAGGTGGCGATTGGTGAGCAAATTCGCGAGGTGCAAGCCACCTTCAAGGGGGTCTTCGATCTACCCGAGTCGTTCCACGTCGATGGCTCCCAGTTCGATGAGCTGTTGCGGGATGGTCAGGTTCTGCAGGCGGGCACGTTGAGCATCGAGGTGATCGCGACGCCCGGCCACACACCGGCCTGCGTGACGTACAAGATTGGCGACGCGCTGTTCACGGGCGACGCCCTGTTCATGGAAGACTACGGCACGGGTAGGTGCGACTTCCCGAAGGGCAGCGCCGACGCGCTCTACACGTCTGTGCACGACAAGCTCTACAAGCTGCCCGACGCCACGCGGGTGTTCGTGGGGCACGACTACCAACCCGAAGGCCGCCCCCTGCGTTGGGAGACGACCATCGGTCAATCGAAGGCGAACAACGTGCAGCTTCGCGCAACCACCACGCGGGAAGAATACGTTGCGTTCCGCAAGGGCAGGGACTCGACGCTCTCCGCCCCCCGCCTGCTCTTCCCGAGCGTCCAGATCAACATCGACGCCGGCCGCCTGCCCGAGGCCCACGCCAACGGCAAGCGCTACCTGGCGATTCCGATCAACATGAATCGACCCACCGACGTCGACGGCACGCCCAGCGTGTGACCGGTAGGCGCACGCGTTGCGGCCGTCCATGCGCGGCTTGCGAGCAAGATTGGGGCTTGTGTCGGTCCCAAAGGGCGCTACCGTTGTCGCATGAGCAGACACCGACTTGCCTCCATCGCGTTGTTGCTTCTTGCCACCGCCGCATTACCAGCCTGCAGCGATGACAACCCGACCACGTCGGGCAGCGGAGGTGGAGGGGGTTCCGGTGCGGGAGGGCAGGGGGGCGGCGGGGGCGACGGAGGCAGTGGCGGCGACGGCGGCGACGGAGGAGGTGGTGGTGACGTGGGCATCCCCGGGACCATCATCCTGCACGCCCAGGGCATTACAGGCGCGACAGGTCAGGTGCTCTTGGCCTTGGAGCCCGGCGTAACGTCGTCGGTGTGCGCTCCTGTCACGGCCGACCCGTTCGAGTACACAGGGCCGCTCTTGGAGTGGGTGGGTACGGACAATCCGTGTGACTTGACCGAGACAGCGCATGTGTTCTCGGCGGGCACGCACACGTTGAGCCTGGGTATCTACACACCAGGGCAGCAGACGGCGGACAAGTGCGCCACGGTGGACGTGGACGTCACGGTCGACGCGGCGGCCATGGTGGAGGCCCCGGCGTTTGACACCTGGGTGACGACCTGTCCGTAGAGGCGTGGTGACCCTCCGGTCCGCGCTGCGGCGCGGGCGCGCGGTGATGATGTAAGCTCGAAGCGCCTCGGTTTATTGCCCGAAACGCCGCGCGCGCCTACGATGAGCCGTGGTCTGTTCGCTCGACGTGCACGCAAGGCGGGTCACCCTGGAGGGCTCGGGCGGCATGGTGTTCATCCGCAAGCAGGCGCTCTCGGAGGGGCACGCGGCGTCGGTCGTTCTGGTCACGGCGAGCATCGACGCCGCCCACGCACCCGTCACGCTGGTGTCGCCCGCCCTGCTCGACCCGCTGGTTCCGGTGCTCGACGACAGCGCGTTTGAAGCCAGCTATGCGTGGACACCCGCACCGTCCAATGCCCCGGGCTTGGGCTCGCTGAGCTTGACGGTGCGCGATAGCAGCAACCAACCCGGCTTTTTTCGCGGGGAGCTGGCCGAGGCGAAGTGCGCGGACGGTTGTGACGTGGCCTGGGTTAAAGACAAGCTCAAGTCCCTGGTGTTGACGCCGGCAGCGGGCTCCGGCGAGGTGCTCCTGACCGAAGCCTTTCCGTTCGAGTCAGGGAACCGTGGGGAGCTTCGCAATGTGCTGTTGGAGGGAGCGAGCGGGCGGCTGGTGTGCGACGGGAAGTCCGAGACCATCGATGCCGCGTTTCTATCCTGGCCTCCGTCCCTCCATGGCACCTTGAACGTGCCGAACGGACTGACTCTCTCGTCGCAAGGGATCCACGTGCTGTTGCGGAGCAGTCAGCGTCCCGAAGTGTCGACGTCGTCCCCCCTCGGACCCGGCGGCGACCCCGTGCGCGACCTGGACAAGACGCCCTTGCTACTGGGAGCGGTCCTTTTGGCGGCGCTCCTGGTGCTGCTGTTTTACCTTCGCGGACGCAAGCGGGGACAGGTGCAGGGGGTGGTGTCGAGCCGCGGCACGCGTCCGCAAGCGACCTTGCCCTCCAGGCCGGTGAAGCTGTTTTACGCCTACGCACGGGAAGACGCGGCTCTGCGCGAGAAGTTGGAAAGCCACCTCAAGCTGTTGGAGCGGCGCGGCCTGCTTACGAGCTTTCACGACCGGCTGATTGTGCCCGGAACCCCGTGGGAGAGCGCCATCGACCAGGCTCTGGAGGAGGCGGACGTGGTGCTGCTCCTGGTCAGCTCCGACTTTATCGCCTCGGATTACGGCTTTGGTGTGGAGCTGAAGAAGGCCATGGACAGGCACGCCGAAGGGAAGACCCGCGTGGTCCCCGTGCTCTTGAGGCCGTGCAGTTGGGAGGATGCGCCCTTTGGCGCCTTGCAGGTGCTGCCCAAAAACGCGGTGCCTGTGACCAAGTGGGACAACCAAGACGAAGCGATGTTGGACATCGAGCGGGGCATCGAAGAGGTGCTCGCGCACGTGGCGCGCTGAGCTACTTCACCTCCACGCGCTGTGGAATCCCGTCGCACACCCTTACGCCGCGTTTGCAAGGCCGCACCTCGACGACGGCGGGCTTCTTGCCAAGCTTCCACAGGGTGGTGCTCTTGCGCTCGCCTTTGCGAAACACCGGTCGGTCCTTGTCGGGTAGAATAATCTTCGCCCGTTTGGGGGGCGCAGCTTCCCGTGGTTGGTACAACGAAACCTGCAGAGAGTCGGTGTCTTCGTCGAACAAGACCTCGATCTTGAGCTTGCGTTCTTCGTCCGCCGTGGCGCCGAAGCCCAGCAAGCGCTCTCCCGTGGCGACCTCCGCCTTGGCCCAGGCCAGGGCCCCGCCCGAGGCCCCCGTGCCCTGCAGGGCGGCGCCTAGCCGCTGGCGAGGCATGGGCCACGACAAGGGAAGGTCGAGCACCTCGGGAGCACCCCACACCACGGGGTACTGCTCCGGTACACTGTCCGCAGCGCCATAAAAGGCGCGTTGCGCGGTGACCGCGAAAAAGCGGCGGTCGACCTTGTCTTCGCGGCCCAACATCGAAAGCAGCGCCTGCGTAAAGGCGCCACCCGCCGAGCTGCCCTTCGCCCCCAGCGAGGTGGCCGTCAAGAATGCCACCTTGTGACTTTCGCGAATCTCCCGCTCCACCGCCTCGGGAACCACGAACTTGGCCGCGCGGCAGGCGTCAAGCACCACCAGAATCCGTTCGGCCTTGGAGCCCCGAATCATGGTCCACAGCTCGGTCGCAGACAACGCGCTACCCACCTGGCCGGGGTTGGCATCCACCGGCAACAAGTAACCCTCACGACCCACCGCGTCGCCGTGGCCAGCGAAGTAGAAAAGCAGCGTTTCACCCGCTTTGGCGCGGTCGAAAAAGCGCGCCACATCCTCGCGCAGTTGGGCCGCGTTGCGGTCCGTCTGTTTTTCCACCTGCGCCGCGGGCAGCTTCCAGCCCTCTGGTCGCTCGCGCAGCCACTGTTCCATGCCGCGCAGGTCGTTGGCGACGCCGGGCAGGGGCCCGGAGCTGTAGTTGCTGTTGCCCACAATCAAGGCCCGCGTGCTCTCGGGCGAAAAACGCGCATTGGGTGCGATGGAAAAAGGGAACCGAAAGGTCAGGGCCTTCGGGCAAGGTGGCTGTCAAGGCGTAGCGCCCGCCCAGGGGGGAATCCAGTTGCAAGGTCACGTCGTAGGCCATCAGCACCGAGGCGCTCGGAACCACCGACGGCACGGGCCACTGCCCATCGAGCATTACCGTGGGAGGACCGCTGGGAGAAAACACCGTGGTGCGAACCTCGGCGGAGCCGTCAGGCAGAGCGGCGACCGCCACCGCGCCAAAAGAGGGCTTCAAGGCGTCGCCCAGCGTGACCACGCGGCGGGTCTTGGGATCTTGAAGGCGCAAGGAAGCCGCGAGACCGCCTGTGACATGAAAGCGTCCATCGGCAAACACGGTGGCGCCGCTGCCGTCGGCGAAGGGGTAGAGGTGGGCGACAAGCTTGCCATCGGGTAGGGCGCGAACCGAAGCGCGACCGTCGTGAAGGGTGGAAACGAGGTAGCGTTGGTCGGGGGTGACCGCGATGTTGCCGATCGCGGAGCCTTCGTCGATGGGGAGCTGGTCGGGGAAAAGCGAAGCAGAATCCACGCTCCAGCGAACGAGCGTACGATCGTTGCCACCGGCCCACACGTGGAGAACGCCACCAGCGTCGCGCGTCCACGCGAGACCGTTTACTTGAGCATGCAATCCGCCAAGCCGCGCGTGTACGGTGGCGTCGCGGCGAAGAAGGGCGTCGCCCCTGGTGCTGCCTTGCACGTAGCGACCATCGGGCAGAAACAGCAGGGCGCTGGTGCTTCCGGGCGCCGCGATCTCGCAAGGCCACTCGGTCAACGCCCCTCCGTCCAGAGGCACCTTGAAGACCTTGCTCATCCTGCCACCCGCAAGGGCCCAGGGCTCCTTGGGATGCACGGCGACCGCGTAGAGGGGCGCACCCACTTGGAGCAGCTTCCGCTGAGCACCACCAGCGCGAGGCCACAGGGTAAGGTCCCCCGAATCGTCCGCGGTGAGCAGCGATGTTCCGTCTTCGGTAGCTGCCACGGCCCGAACTATGTTGCGGGCGCTGCCCAGCTCCTTCGGTGCGTCCGAGACATTCAGGTACACCTTGGAATCCACACCCCCCGACACCCAACCGCCCCCAGGCAACGCGGCCAAGGTCCACACCTCCGCCGCATGGACGGGTTTGGCCGGGGCAACAGCATCTCGCACCCAGGTTGCCAACGACCACGCGCTGATGCGACCTTTGCTGTCCCCCAGCCACAGGGCATTCCCCGCAGCGACTGCGTTGACCCGCCCGCGGTCGGCGGCCAACGACGTCAACATCGCGGGTTGCAGCGCCCGACCATCGACGCATGACGCCGTGGAGCCCAGTCGAACCACACCGTCGTCGCCGGCGACGGCAAATTGGTCGCCGCGGGGTGAAAAGGCCGTGGCCCAAAGACCCGACGGAAGCGACAACGAACATTCGGCGGTACCCCCACGCACCTTCCACATGCGCAGCGTTCCGGAGTTGTCCCCGGCCAACACCAGGTCGCCCGAGGGGCTCACGCTCAGGCCGTAGACAAACTTTTCGTGGGCGCCCAACAGCTTGGGCTGGCCCCCGGGCTCCACCACGAAGACGCCTGTTGCACCACCCAGCAGCAAGCGACCACCGGGGAGGGGCACACCGTTGGCGGGGAGGAAATCGAACGACCTGGTCGAGGGCCCCCAGAGCAACGTTTTGCCCCGCTCCGACCCCGCAAACGGCGTCCCGTTGCTCAGGTAGCCCGCGGCCCACACGATGGCCGACTTGCCGTCGCTCACGGCCAGCTCGTTTTTGAACGGTCGCGCCTCCCCCGTTTCGGGGTCCCACACCCCTACCTTTCCGTAGGACGAGCCCGCCATCAGCTCCCGCCCGTCCGCCCGCACCCCCAAACTCAACACGTCGTCCGCGCTTCCAAGCCCCTCCAGCTTGCGCACGCGCTCGCCCGAATCCACATCCCAAACCCACACCTCCCCTCCCCAGCCTCCGCTCACGATGGCACCGCTGGGCAAGAACTCGCAGGCGCTCACGTACCCCTGATGCCCCACAAACCGCTTCACCACCGCTCGCGTGGCCACCTCCCACAGCAGCAGCGTGGCATCCTCCGACCCCGACAGCAAGAACCGCCCGTCTGGCGAAAACGCCAGGCAGTTGACCTTCGCCAAATGCCCTTCGGGGGGCACGGGCTGTAGACCCAGCGGCAAGCGGGGCGCCTTGGCTTCGGGGGGTGTTTGGGCGACCCCGGGGGCAGCACGCTGGGGTGCGGCGGGGGGCGCGCTGGCTCCGCAACCGGCGGCGAAGACGGCCGCTAGCGTGCTACCTGCGAACAACCGCTGCCACTTGCGCCTCGATACCATCGCCGCGCAGCTTAGGCTGCTCTTTCGGCAAATACCAGCCCTGTGCGGCTCGCCCAGGTGTCAGAGACAGTGGTCGCGGGCAGACCCTACATCGGGCGAAAAATGGGCTCGATGGCGAAGTCGAGCTCGGGAAACCCCGGGGAGGCGATGTGGGCCGCTCGGTCGCACAGCGCGTGAGGGCGATAGCCACCTTCGCCGAGCACGTGAATGGCAATCTGAGCCCGGTCGGGCGAGACAATCCAGTATTCAGGGATGCCAAACCGGGAGTAAAGGGCATATTTGAGGTGCTCGTCCCGGTCGCGCCCGGTCTGAGACAAGATCTCTATCGCCAGATCGGGGGCCCCCTCAATGGCCCGCTCCGTGATGATGCTTCGTCGCTGGTTGCGTACCACGACGATGTCGGGCTGAACAACGTTGGTGTCCGAAAGGATGACATCCACGGGCGCGTTGAAAACGAGCGCAAGCCCCGGTTCTTCGAGCAGGCGCATCAGTGCGAATTGAAGGCGGCGCGAAACGGTTTGGTGGAACGTTGAAGGTGCAGGGGACACGAAGGGGTCTCCATCCATGAGCTCGTAACGGCGGCCATCGTCAGGAAATAGCGCGTATTCTCGGTACGTGAGCGGGACGCGGACGGGGTGTATCGCCAGAGCCATGGTGCGTGGATAGTAGCACAGTCCGAGCGGAGGTGTTGAAAAGCTTCACCGGAAGGAGCAAAGACGGGCAGGCGGCTCGCCTTGGGAGAGATGGTGTGGCCCGGAATCCTATTCCGAACAAGAAAGCTCCCCAGGCGTGGCGGCCAGTGAGAAGCGCGGGGCGGGGCAAGAGACAGCACACCACGGCAAGGCGCAGTAGGGTCCGAAAGGCACGTAGTAGGTGCACCCTCCCGGTCCACATAAGAACGAGATTCCGGTGCTCGGATCGGTACCCCGCTGCGTTGGAGCGGCAACGACGCACTGACCCGTCAGGTTGACGTATCCAGGAGGACAGTCTACCGGATCCGCACAAACTCCATTTTGACGGGCGCTACCGTCGGAGCAAGGGGGCACGCACTGGCCGCTGATGCTGTCGGGAAGAAGCTCTGGCGGGCACTGGGTCGGTCTCGGGTCGCGAGGCGGAAGCGGGCTCTGATTCGGATCGGTTAGCTCCGCTTGCACGACGTAGGCCGAATGGAGGTTTTTTTCGAGGGTCTTCTCGTGAATCCAGGCGTAGCCGTGGTCGCCCCAGGTGTCTCCCCAACTGTTCCGAAGAAGGAAGTACGTGCCCTGCGCCTGAATGGCATAGCCCACGATGACCATGGCGTGGGCCGAGGTTGCGTCGTTTTCCGAAAAGTCTGGAACTACGGCGGGAAGGCCGTCGTGGTCTTTCAAGAGTTTGTCATTGTCGAAGGCGTCGTAGGTAAAGGCCATCGACATCCACAGGTCCTGTCCTTTTGCGAGGACGTCCAACAGCGCCTGCTTGTCGAAACGATCCTGGTAGGAGTGTACCGTCGTGACTGCCGTCACAACGTAGTAGGGTTGGGCATCCGCCTCCGCAGCGGAGCGCGGATCGACGGGCCTCTCGCATTCGCTCTCGTTCAACTCGCGGCAGGCGCAACTGCCGCCGCTGGCATTGCACGTTGGACGGCAATCTTTCTTGGGCACCCACGAGCAGGCGAGCCGTTGATTGTCTTTCGTGTACGGCCAAAGCTCCTCGCGGGTCAGGGGCCGTTTCAGGTTCTTCTCCGCCGGGAGGCTCATGGATGGCTGGTGATACCTGGACCAGATATGCATGGTGGACACAAAGCCGGGATTGCCCGAAGACTGAGCGACCGCATGGTCGACCGCCCCCGAGAACGAAAACCCTGAGCAACTCCCGACGGACCCCTGATGCCGCACGGCCGACTCGCTGCCCTCTTCCCGGTGGTCGACGCGTAGCGGAAGCTCCGCGGCTCCGGCGTGGAGCGAGCTTGCTCGCAGCATGTAGTACGGGACAAGGGGGCGTGCTGCATTCCGCACATCGCCATAGCCAGGAACGTTGCAGTCGAGGGGGATGGCCTCGCCGCCCACCAGCGCGAAGCCACATCCTGGACGCCTCTGCGAAGGTTGGATGCGTGGAGGCGGTTGTGGTAGGGCCGCGGCGGTTGGAAAGGCTGGCCAGCCCCCAGGTCCGGTGGCCGCTCCTGTCAAGGCGCCCACGGCCCATTGCAGCCACGGATCGAGCGCGGGGTTTTGTTGCGGAGGTCCGGCGCTTGGAACCAAAAATTGGCCACCCAGGGAAGGTGGATGAATGCGCAACACGCCGATGATCGTAGGCCGAAAGGGAAGCTGCTTTCGCAACCGCGGAGCGTGGCGTGGTGGAAGGAAGCCATTGCCAGCGCGCTGGTCAAGGTAGACCACGTGCCGCACAGGAGGTCGCGAAGGCCCCGAGCTCGCCCGCGGCCAGGCGCATCCCAAAAGAGCGCCAGCCACACCCCATATACATGCAACACGCAGCGCCCGAGTCAAGGTTGAATGCTCCTCGCCTTCGGCCGCGAACACGCCTTGACGTGAAATGCCATGGTCAAAGGCTAACCAAACCGGCGAGCCCATGTCTACATCAATTCAGAGCTTCTGCTGGTCTTTGCCGCAAGCGTGAGGGCTTCATGGTGCGGCCTCCCCGGCGTCGCGAGCGAGCGCCTGTTCGATGGCTTCGATGCTGGGCAGGCTGGTTTGCAGCTCGGCGGGCAAGGCTCGCGTCAGCTCGTAGGCGGACACGCCGATGGGCTTGTCGATGCCGCGCAGCGCGTACTCGGCTAGCACCCTGTCGGGTTGCTGGCACAAGATGAGGCCAATGGTAGGCGCATCGGCAGGGTGGCGCAGATGGTCATCCACGACGTTGCAGTAGAAGTTCATCTTACCGGCGTATTCCGGCTTGAAGTCGCCGCGCTTGAGATCAATCACGACGAAGCAACGGAGCTTCAGGTGGTAAAAGAGCAGGTCCATGTAGAAGTCCCGCCCGGCCAGATCGATATGGTATTGCCGCCCTACGAAGGCGAAGCCTTGCCCCAGCTCCAACAGAAACCTTTCCACGTGCGCTATCAGCCCGGTCTCCAGCTCCCGTTCCTGAAAGTCGTCGGTGAGCGTAAGAAAGTCGAAGATGTAGGGGTCTTTCAGCGCTTGTTGCGCCAACTCGGAATCGGGGGGTGGCAGGCGTTGGGCGAAGTTGCTGGTGGCCTTGCCTAGCCTTTGATGGACGGCCGACTCGATCTGCATCACCAGGGTGCTGCGCGACCAATGATGTTCGATGGCCTGCGCGAGATACCAGTTGCGCTCTTCTTCGGTCTTCAGCTTGTCGATGAGCGTGCAGAGATGGAACCAGGGTAATTGTGCAGCAGCTTGCTGCACAAATTCAGTTTTCGGCCATGCCTCAGCAAACGCACGCATATATTTGAGATTTCGCGGCGAAAAACCCTTCATATCGGGAAATGCGCTGCGCAGGTCCTGCGCCAACCGATCGATCACCTTGGCGCCCCAGCCCTCGCGCCCCTGCCGCTCCAAGATATCGCGACCGATCTGCCAGTAGAGCAGCACCAGCTCGCGGTTGACCGCCAAAGTCGCGCGCTGTTGAGCGGTGCGGATGCGATGTTTCAGCTCGGCCAGCCAGGCTGAATAATCAGTGGGAAGCGGGACGATCTCCGTCATGAGCCGATGGTCTCCAAGCTCGGTTTCCGGCCGCGGGGGCGGTCCAATGCGAGGTTTCCTTACCTCGTTATGTCTGGCTAGCAGAAGTCTTCCTGCGCGACCAGTCCACAACGTGCCAGCGAAATCGGTGCTTCTGCCTTCGGCTCACACCACCCAGCTTGCGGCCTGCATCGGCCGGCATTTGTCCTTCGGGAGCTGAAAGCTCTAGTTCGAGGGCTCGATGTGGACAAGCGGTGATAACGTCGTTCAGGTTGCCTGTCTCGGGTTGTGTGCTGCTACTTGCTGAGGAGCGGTGGCGAAGTGGAGACTGGTTTGACAGCCACCGAGGAGGTGCAGCTGAAATAGTCGGGCGAGTCGCACACGCTGCGGCGGGTCGCGCTGCAACACGACGTTCCTACCATCGTTCCTGTAAAACACGACCGAGCCGGGAGGCTGACACGTCTCGTTGTTGCTGCCGCACTTGACG
>CAYLJT010000089.1:0-15166 GCA_964383995.1 uncultured Polyangiaceae bacterium | reverse complement strand
AAGCTCGCCTCGCGCACGAGGTCCTTGTCGACCTGGCCATCCTGCGCCCGCGCCGCCGCGACCTCCGCGACGCGCATGCGCACGTCGGTGAGCGGCTGCGTGAGCATCGCCGTCACCTCGGTCGGCGAACGGAACGTCGCAAAATAGGCGTCCCTTTCCTCGCGGCAAATGCGCCTCGCGTTGCTCAGCTCTTGCCAGATGGCCACCTCGAAGTCGGGCGAGAGGCCCTGTTCTTCGGGGCCGCAGGCCTTGCCTTCCCAGGAGTGGAGGAAGGTGAACAGACCCTCTTTCAGGTCGGCCGAGGCCCGCCAGAAACTGCCCAGCTGAGCCTTGGTGTCGGTGGAGCCGGCCAAGAGCTGCATCACGACGCCCAGACCGATCACGAGCGTGCCAATTTGCGACGTCACGACGTCGTCGTTCATCCAGGTGAGGGCCGCCAACATGCCCACTGCGACGAGCACGCAGACCACGATGATCGCGTACGAAACGCGGAGCTTTCGCTCGACGAGCTTGCGCCGACGGTCGTACCAAAGGATGTTGAGGGGCACCTCGATACAGTACTTGAGCAGCAGGCGCCGCTCGGCATCACCAAGGTTGTCGCGCACGGCCGACGGAACCCTTAGCCGTGCCAAGAGCACATCCATCTCCCGTTTGGCCTGCTCTTGCTCGCGCTGACAACCGACGGCGAGCACCTGCTCGAACTCGAAACCTTGTCCTGGCTCCGCGTTGCTCATCGCTGCGCAGGGTACACGAGACGCCTCGGGTCGTCTCGCGGAGCACACGGCGAATTCTTTGAGCCCATTTTTGCGAAAGAACCCTTAAGCTGGTGCGACAAAACGCCGTATCAAATTCGCCCATGCTTGTATTTTGCGGTGTTCGCCGCGCCCCCGCAGCTCCGCCTAGGCAGCCTCTTCTGGAGGCGGGCGGGGGGGCGTTTTTCGGGCGTCAACACGAAATCGAAATCATCGAAGAAGCGCTCCGGCGCGGGGCGCCCCTCGTCACGCTGGTGGGGCCTCCGGGCATCGGCACGACCGAGCTTGCGCTGCGGGTTGCGCGCATCACGTCGGCCCACGGTGGCGCCCCGGCGCGCCTCGCGGACGTCTCGCATCGCACGTTGGAAGCGGGCGTGCGGCGCGAAGTGGCGCTTGCCCTGGGCCTGGCCCGGGACGAGCCCGAGACCGACGATCCGCGGGCGATCGCGCTTGCGATGGCGGCCCGGCGGCATCTGTTGGTGCTGGACGGTATTCGCGATTGGGGCCCCGTCGTGGGGCCTCTGGAGAGCTGGATCAGGCCCGAGAGCACGGCCCCGATCCTCGCCACCGCAACCGAACCTTCGGGGCTGCGCGGTGAGTTCGTGGTGGAGGTGGGACCGCTGACCGAGGCCGAAGCGCTTTTTGTCGAACGCGCTCGCCGCGCGCGGCCCGATTTCGACGAAGAGCAGGAGCGCCTCGCGGTCACCATGATCGTCGATTTGCTGGAGCGGGTGCCGCAATCGATCGCCCTCGTCGCATCGGCGGTGCGGCATAAGAGCGTCGGCGACGTGCTGAACGAGCTGGCGGAGCACGTGAGTCGGGGCCGCGACGCCGTCTTGCGTTTCGCCTTCGAACAGCTCAACGATGCAGAGCGTCAGGCGGTGCTCGCCGCATCGATCTTCGAAGGCCCTTTTCCGCTGGAGCTGGCTGCCGAAATCGCGGGTGGCCCCACGCCGCTCTTGGCTGCGTCCGCGAAGGGTTGGCTCACGCCCATTCCGCGCACGAGCCGGCGCTCGCTGATGCTCATGGCGCGGGTGCCGCGCGCCTTCGCGCGCGACGCGCTCGTCGCCGAAGGCCGCGAGGACGAGGTGTTCGGCGCGCTCGCGCGGGCCATCGAAAAAGACGCCCTCGCCGTAGCGCAGGGCGACTCGGGTCTTTCGCCGGAGGACCTACGCGCGGCGATTCGCCGCGAATGTCAGCGGCGCGTACCGGCGGCGGTGGCGGCCGCGGCCGCCATCGACGAAATGGGTATGCGGCTGAAACCGCAGGACTGGGAAGCCCTCGATACGGCTCTCGCGGGGCCCTTGGACGACGTTTTGCCGGCCGTCCTCGCCCGCGCCCTCTTGGCACGCGCCACCTCGCATGTGGGCATGGGTCAGCGGGCCGAGGCCTTGGCGGCCGCCGTCAATGCCGCGAAACAAGCGCAAATCGCGGGAGATTGGCCGCTCGCGGCCACCGCGTCGGCCCAGGCCGCCACGTTGGGCATCGGCCTCCCCGAGCACGAGCCGGTCGTCCTCGTTCACTCGTCGCTCACGCGCGTGTCGCGAGGCAGTCCCACGCACGCGATGTTGACGCTCATTGATGGTCAATTGCTGCTGCGCGAAGGGCGCCTGACCGAGGCCGAAGCGCGCCTCACGCCGCTTGTCGCAAATCCAGGGCGAACGCCGCTCCTTTTGGCGCAACAGGCCTATTTGGCACTGGCAGTCATGGCCCTCGAACGGGGCGATGAGCAGGGCTGCAATTCGTTCATCGCCGCGGGGCACGGGCCCGCCGGATATGCCCTCGACGAGCTCGTGGCCGTGGCCGAGTGGCTGCTCGGGGTCAGCGCGCTGTTCGCGGGGGACGAGCCGGCAGCCGAGCAAGCGCTGCGCAAGGCCCTTTTGGCCGCAGAAGCTTCGGGGCGCCTGTCGATGTACGCCCTCGTCTCCGCCACGTTGGCCGTGGCGCTCTCGGCGCTCGGCCACGCCGAAGAAGCCCAACAGGCCTTCGCCAACGCTCACCCGGTGCGCACCGCGGAAACATCGCCACAAATGGTCTCGCTCTTGGGCGCCCTGACGGCCTTTTTGCAGGCCAAACGCGGCGACGCCACGGACGCCGAGGCAGTGCTCGGCCTGCGCCGCATGCTCGCGAGCCCCGACTATGCCCCTGTCAACACCTCCGACCGCGTCGTCAGGCAGCTCGTCGAGCGCTTCATCGCCCGCGCCCTCGCCCCAGACAGTGAGGACAGCCCCGCCTCCTCCAGCCAACTTCCGGTGATCTTCGTGGGCCCCGAGGCCCAGTGGTTTCAGGTCGGCGAAGGCACGTCGATCATCTCTCTCGCCCGTCGCAAGAGCCTTCGTCTGCTGCTCGACGCCCTGTGCAAACAACACGACGCGGCGCCCGCCGAAAACATCTTGTGGACCGATCTCGTGAGCGTCGGCTGGGGCGGTGAGCGCATGACCCCCGAGGCCGCCAAGAACCGCTTGCACGTCGCCATTGCCACGCTCCGCGGCATGGGACTACGCAGTTTGCTGCTGTCCACCCACGGCCACGGCTACCGCCTCGATCCGCGCCTCGTCCTGACCCGCGTCACGAGCTGAACGACCGCGAGCTCGACTTGGCCCCCGATCAGGCGGGCTCGGCAACCCCGGGCGAAATGCCGTCGAGCTGCATCATCTTGGCCTTCTCGGCGGCCAGATCCACGCCGCGGTAGCGCTCTTCGAGGGCCTTGAGATCGAGGTCGAACAGGATGCGCCCATAGAGCTTGAAGCCCAGCGCAAACACGCTCTCGTAACACTCGGCCTTCACCCGATCTTCGTAATACGGATAGGCCGCCTCGTGGAACGAGCGCAGGTTGTAGAAGGGGATGCCAGGGAATTTGTGGTGCTCGTTGTGGTACGAGACGTTGTTCCAGATGAAGTTCGTCAGGTGCGCTTTGGTGCCGTAAGTCCGCGAGCTGTAGGCGTCGTCGCCCGGCAACATGCCATAGTGCTCGATCATCGAGGTGAACGACGCGTACATCGAGCCGAAGATGAAGGGCACAGCGTAGCCGTAGAAGAAGACCCAACCGGGCAGCAGCCGATAGGCCACGTACACCAGGGAGAACCAGCCGATCAGCTCCAAGTTGAAGCGCACCTTGTGCCAGGTGGTCAGTCGCTTGACGTAGCGGCGCATGCAGAACCCGAAGTAGACGGGGTACGCGAAGCTATAGACCACCAGCAAGAGCAGCTTCGCCAGCACGGGGTTCTTCGTGTAGTCGATGACCACGAAGTTATCGACGTCGGGGTAGGTGTTCGCGATGCGGTGGTGGTGAAGGTGGTAGTTCGAATAAAGCGTGTAGGCCATGCCCGTGGGGGCCCAGCACACGAGACCAAGCCAGTAAGACAAGGTCTTTGACTTGGAGCAATTGCCATGGACCGCGTCGTGTCCCACGGCGCCGAGGCCGCGGATGATGTTCGCGATGAACAGACCGCCGAGCACCCCGACCACGTGGAAGTAGGGCGTGTTTTGCGTCGCGTAGCAGGCGTAGACGGTAGCGGCCCAGAGCGCGAACCCCATGGGTACCTTCAGCAGATACAAGGGGCGTCGCACGTACGCCGCGCGCAATAGCTCCTTGGGCACTCCATCCATTCCAAGCAAATCCGACATGGGCCGCTCGCTCCTACGTTTCGGCGCGGAACCTGACACAGCTTTTGGCCGGATGACAAGCGCTGTGGCGAAATTTCGACGGCCCGGATGCGCGTAGTTTTGTTCGCGCCTCGCCTAAACCTTCCGGGCGCGCGCCCATTGCGCTAACGGAGCCGCGCATGTTGACCCTGAAGGATCGAGCCAAGGCCTACGGCGAGCACGCGGGCACCATTCTCGGCGGCCTGGGCCGCTACGCCCTGGCGCGCAAGCCCGAGGGCTTGGTGAACGGCCTGCGCGCCGTGGCGGCGCTCGCCGACGACATCGCCGTGCAGGCCCGCGGCGGCGGCGGCGCGGTGATGTGCCCGCTCTGCGGTTGGAGCGGCAAGCGCTTCGGCCCGGCCTACTACTTCGATCACTACCGCGAGAACACGCGCTGCTACGGCTGCGGCACGACGGATCGCGCGCGCGCCATGAAGCTCTTCATCGAGCGCGAGCTGGCGTCGTTTTTTGCGAGCGAGCGGAAGCGCGTGCTCGACATCGGCCCGGTCAGCTTCTCGCGCAAGCTCTTCCCGGACAGCGTGCAATACATTTCGACGGATTTGTCATCACCCCTGGCGATGGTGAAGGCGGACCTCACCGACACGCCGTTTGCCGGCGCTTCCTTCGATTTTTGGCTGTGCGCGCACGTGCTCGACGTCATCCCCGACGACACCGCCGCGATGCGCGAGCTGTTCCGCATCCTGGTGCCGGGCGGCGTGGGCCTGCTCGACAACGCCATGACCTGGGAGCGCCCCACCGAGGACTACGGCGGCCCGCGCAAGGGCGAGTGCGGGCACTTGCGGCGTTACGGCTACGATCTGCCCGACAAGTTGCGCGCGGTGGGCTTCGAGGTCGAGGTAGCCGACATCGAAGCGATTTTTGACGAGGACACGCGCGCCCGCTTCGGCATCCTCCCGCGCAAGCTCGTGCTCTGCAAACGGCCGCCGCGGCGCTGACACGCTCGCTCGTGCATCCGCCCGATCGCGGTCGTGCTAAGCGCGAGGCGCGCATGTCTCCCTCCGTCGAAAGCTACAAGATTCAGCTCGAAGGCATCCGTTTCCGAGCTCGGCACGGCGTGTCCAAGGCCGAGCGCGACTTGCCGCAAGATTTCGTGGTGAGCCTGGAGGTCGAGCTGCCCATCTCGGCCCTGCCCCGCAGCGACGCCCTGTCGCGCGTGTTCGACTACGACAAGCTCGCGTCGCTCGTGGTCGACGAAGGCACGCGCGCTTCGTACAAGCTCCTGGAGAGCCTCGCGGATCGCTTGATTTCACGGGTCCTCGCGGACACGCCCGCGACGGCGGTGTTGGTGCGCGTGAAGAAATTTGGACCGCCCACCTCGGCATCCGTCGACGCCGTGGCCATCGAGCTGCGCGGCAAGCGGGCCCGCTGAGCGGGCCAGCGCCGCGCTATTTCGCGGGGGTGCGCGTGAGCTGGGCGATGGTCCGACCTGCGGACGAGTCCAGGATCAACGTGGCCAGTCGCTTGGCGCGGGTCTCCGGCCGCTTGGCGCTGACGACCCAATACAGCGCGCTCTTTTTGTACCAGGCGGGGCGAGCCTCGAAGTAGGCGAAGGCCCCCTTGTTCTTGCGAAAGGCCTTGTCTTCTTCGGGCGTGAGCTTGGCGTCGTCGCGCTGCTCGTAGGCGTAGGTGCCCTCCGCCGTGCGCGCCGCGAAGGCGCGGAGCCCCGCGGGGCGCATGCGACCTTCGGCCGTGAGCACCCCGACGCGGTTGACATTGACGTTGCTCCAGCGGCTCGACGTTTTGCGCGGCGTGAAGCGGATTTTGTAGCTCGCCTCGTCGATGCTCTTGCGAACACCGTCGATCCAGCCAACGCACAGGGCCTCATCCACGGACTCGGGCCAGGTGATGCTGGGCTTGCCACTGCCCACTTTGTAAAAACCTACCCACAGCTCGCTTTCGCGCTCGGCGTGGGCGTCGAACCAGGCTTTTAGCTTCTTGGGTGTGGCGAAAAACGTGGGCTCTTCGTTCATCGTCGAATCACGTCCACCGCGACACGGCAAAAGCCCTCGTTGTCGAACATGCCGTCTTCCCAGTCGTTGGGGCCGAGCGACACATCGCTCTCGCGCTCCACCACGATCTCGCCGCCGAGCGGCAAGAAGCGTCGCTCGGGCTGCGTCTCCAAGAACGACGGTGTCTGACAGACGGCTGTCCCGAGCACGATCGACGCCGTGTCTCGGACAGGCCCGAGCACCGTGACGCGCAGGTATTGACCGGCCTGAAAACGCCCCACCGACTGCTCCCCCGTGCGGCCATTCAAGACCACGTCGAAGCGTGAATGAACCGGCGTATCGCGGCGCTGGCTCAGCTCGACACGGACGGTGGTGTCCTCCCCGCGCGCCACCCAGCCCCCCGGGTTGGAGCCCTGTGCGAACAGCGACACATCCATGGTCGCCGGCACCTCGAACTCGACACCATGGCCCGCCGGAATGGTGTTTCGATCGCAGCGCGTAGACACCACGTTGCGCGGTGAAATCACGGCGATGAGGCCCATCAAGGGGGCCGCGTCCTCGCCCCCCAAACATGAGTGTGCGCGGCCCCCGATGCAGCGTTGCGAGGGGTCGCCCCCGGCTCCCATCAAGGTGCATCCAGGGCAGTTGGTCCAGCGGGTCTCGACCACCTGAACCCGCAGCCTGTCGCCCGCACGAAAGCGCCCAATGTTGAGCGGACCCGTGCGCGCATCGATGGTGAAGAGCTGCCCGGCGGGCTGCTCCGGGTCGGCGGCGGCCACCTGCAAGGTGGGAGGGTCCTTGGCGACGACCGCGACGGGCGCGGGCTCGGCCTCGGGCGTCGCGAGCACGGGAGGAGCCTCGCCACACCCGAGCGTCACGAACGCGAGCGAAGCCACAACGCAGCGCAGTGCGTGAATCCAACGGGGGCGCATGCGAAGATGCTCGCATGGAAGGGCGAACCTGCATATAGGGTTGTAGGGAAAGCCCGCCCGCTCCAAACTACCCAACCATGGCCAACGACGACCCCAAGGTAAAGCCCTTAGCCGAGCGAAAACAAGCCTTTGCCGAGCGGCAGGCGCAACAGGGCAAGGGCCTCTTCGCGGGGCAAACACCGCGCGGCTCGGGGCCCGAAAACCGCCACGGCATGCCCAAGCTCCCCGTGGGGCAACGGCGCGTGCCCAACTGGCCCGTGCTCGATTTGGGAGACTGCCCCGCCATCTCCAAGCAACAGTGGCGTCTGGAGGTAGGCGGCCTGGTGGAGCGACCGCTGGTGCTCACCTGGGAAGACTTCATGGCCTTGCCGCAAACCGAGGACGTGAGCGACTTCCACTGCGTGACCACCTGGAGCCGCATGGACAACCGTTGGGGCGGGGTCACCTTCGTGGACCTGATGGCGCATGTGGGGGTCAAGCCGTCGGCCACCCACGTGTTTGCCACGGGCTACGACGAGGCGCCGGGCATGGGCATACCATACACCACCAACCTGTCTTTGGAAGACGCCATGGCGCCCGACGTGATGTTGGTGCACACCTGGGAAGGTGCTCCGCTACCCAGGGAGCACGGTGGCCCGGTGCGCATGATAACGCCCCGGCTCTATGCTTGGAAGGGCGCCAAGTGGCTGCGTAAGATCGAGCTTTTGCCCTACAATCGCCGGGGTTTTTGGGAGGAGCGCGGCTACTCCGACACGGCCTACCCATGGTTCGACGACAGGTACTCGCGGAGGTAGGCGTCACGCGGGTCGGGTAGGTGAAGCAACGCGTTTGGTCGAGGAGAGCCCGTGACAGACAACCAGACCGCCGTGCTCTCCCGCAAAAAAGCCTGGCTTTTGGCGCTCGCGGCCACCCTTACCATGGCGGTCAGCTACGTCGACCGGCAGACGCTCTCGGTGCTCGCTCCGAGCGTCTGTAAAGATCTGAACATCTCCGACACCGAGTATGGCTGGCTGGCGTCCGCCTTCTCGATGGCCTACCTGGTCGGCGCGCCCCTCGCGGGGAGGCTCATCGACCGGGTGGGCGCGCGGCGCGGCCTGCTCGGCGCGGTGCTGGTGTGGTCGCTGGTGGCCGCCGCTCACGCGTTGGTGCCGGGCTTCGCGTCGCTGTTCATGCTGCGCATCGCCCTCGGCTTCGCCGAAGCACCGTCGTTTCCGGGAGCCGCGCAGACCGTCCACCGCGCCTTGCCCAAAGAAGAGCGCGCGCGCGGCTTCGGCGTGCTGTTCACGGGCAGCTCGTTTGGCGCCATGGTGGCCGCGCCGCTCGCCGCGACCCTGGAATCGGTGGCCGGCTGGCGGGTCGCCTTCCTGGTGACCACCGCGGTGGGCCTCATTTGGGTGCCCACCTGGTTCCTGCTGGCGTTCTCCAAAGACGCCCGGAAGGTCCTCGATACCCCCGAGCCTTCCCCCCACGCGGCGCCCGTTGTCCGAGACAGCACCTGGACCATCCTGAAGCACCGGGCCGTGTTGCGCGCGCTGCTCGTGGTCCTCGCGTCTGCCCCGCTGATCGGCTTCATTCTCCTGTGGAGCTCGAAGGTGCTCGTCAAGAACCACGCTCTGACCCAGGCCGAAGTCGGGCACTACCTGTGGCTGCCACCGCTCGTGTTCGACGTCGGCGCCGTGGCATTTGGTCACCTGGCGAGCGCCCGGGCAAAGAAGCGAGGTCACGTCAACGCAGCGGAGAACGGCCTGTTGTTGGCGGCCATGGTGCTCGGCGTAGCGCTGGTGGCGGTGCGCTGGTCGCACGACGCCTGGACGACGACGGCGCTGCTCGGCGTCGCGATGGCAGGCGGGGGCGGGCTCTATGCGTTGTTTACCGCGGACATGCTCTCGCGCGTGCCGCCGAGCGCGGTCTCCACGGCTGGTGGCATCACGGCGGCCGCGCAATCGCTCACGTACATCGTTGCCAACCCCTTGATTGGCATGTCGGTGGAGAGCAGCGGATCGTACAGCACCGTGCTCCTGGCTCTCGGCGTCTGGGTGATTCCAGGTTGTCTTGGCTGGATCCTGTGGAGACCACCCGCGGCGTTTGGCGAGGTCGAGCCGGAACGGTAAGGTCAGTTGCCGAGCGCGGTTTCCGCAGCTTCGAACAAGGCCGCCGCTTCGGTGGCGTCGACTCCCGCGGGGAGGCTCGCCGAAGCGGGCAAGGGGCTGCCCGTAAGCACATGGTAGAAGACGCAACTGGCAAGGTAGGTTCCTTCCAGCGACGGGTGACTGCCATCGGCGGAAAAGAGCTCGATCTCCGGGTGTGTAGCCAACGCGACACGGAAGGCTTCGCCGACGGGAGCCACCGCCGCGCCGGTCTCGTCGGCCAGCGTAGCGTAGGCGGCCGTCAAGCCATCTTGCATCGCCGACGGGTTGCCACCGCTCCACGACTGCGCATAAACGTCGCTACCTTCCTTGCGAGCCCAGGTTTGGTAAAGCACCACGCCCGCGCCCGCGGCGGAAGCTGCATTGGCAAGCAGGGCGCCGTAGCTGTCAAACCCCGCGGGATCGGCCACGGGCTCGACGCTCTGCCCTTGCAGCACCACGAGGTCGTAGGCGCCCCCGGCGAAGGCCTCCTGCACGGCGGGATCGAGCCAGTGATCTTGGAAGGTGGTGCCCCCCGGCGTGATGGACGTGGGCGTCAAGAGGGGTGGCAGACCCGAGGAAGACGCGAGCCCTTGCACCATGCCAGGCAGGTCGTTGACGTAGGTGTAGCTGTTGCCAATGTACAGGACGGCTTGCTCCGCGGTGCCGCCTGCGCCGGTGGAGGCAGAGGAAGACGAAGACGCCCCGCCGCCCCCTGCACCGCCGGAGCCGCTGGCGGAGCTCGTGGTGGTGGTCGTGGTGCTGGTCGCCGTGGAAGACGATGCCGTGGACGATGCGGGGTCGGACGAGCAGGCCGGGAGGGTCAGAGCTGCAGCCACCAACACCAGGGCACGTGCGTCAAGCATGCCCCTAGGCTAGCTGAATCACAGCCCAAAGTCGAGCAAGGTCGCGCTGTCGCTGAAGCGGTCACCGGTAGCTGTGCCGTTGTCGTCGGAGCCAAGCACCACGGCGATGACGTCGTTTCCACCGACGGCAGCGGCCGACACAAGGTTGCTCCCTGCGCGGTCCGACGTACCGGTCTTTACACCGTAGGCGCCCGGGTAATACTCTGCCTTCGAGGAGCGGATCAGGTAGTTGGTGGAGCTGACCGTCTGGTCGAGATCGACCCCCGCGCTGCTCTTCCAGGTGGTGGTGGTCCACGAGGTGGTGCCGACGAAAGTGCGAAAGAGGCTGTCGTTCAGGCAAAACCTTGCCAACGCGGCGAGGTCGCGCGCCGTGGAGAAGTGCGCACAGGCGGGGTTGTCGAAGTCGTTGCCGCTGCACCCCGAAATGATGTCCTCCGGATCGCGACCGCTAATGTCCACATAGCTCGTGTTGGTAAGACCCAGAGCCGACGCGCGAGCGTTCATTTGCGCCACGAAGGCCGAGCGCGAGCCGCTGATGTAGGTGCCAATGGCGGTCGCCGCGTCGTTCTCCGAAGAGACCAAGGCTAGGTAAAGCAGGTCGCGGAGCGAGATCTTGTCACCTGGAGCGAGCCCAATGGCGCCTCCACCTTCCACCGCAACGTCCGCCTGAATGGTCACCGTGTCACCTAGGCTCTTCGTGCCAGCGTTGATGGCCTCGATCGCGAGCAAGGCGGTCATCATCTTGGTCGTGCTGGCGGGTGCCCAACGCTCGTCTGGAAATTTCGCGCCCAGCACTTCACCGGAGGCGCGGTCGATGACGATGGCAGCGCCCGCCGTGACGACCGGCGCGCCCGGATCCAGCGTGCGCACAAACACAGCGCCGACGTCAGTCGTGGAGCCCGAATCTTCGTAGGGCGCGCCGGTGGCCAGCGATTCCCGGCCGTCGCCGTCGAAGTCCCCCGCGGCCAGCGTGTAGCCAAAGCGGTCGTAGTCCTCCTCCAGCCCACCCTGGGACGACTGTGTGAACCAGTACGAGCGCGCCGGCAAGATGCCGCCGCTGCCGCCGAAGAAGGCGAGCACCGCCCCATTGTCCGAGACACCTTCGTCTTCGTAGGGCACGCCGACGGCAAGGTCGCCGTAGCCGTCCCCGTCGAAGTCCCCCGCGGTAAGGGCAAACCCCGCACGATCGTAGTCCTCTTTTTCGCCGTAGGCCGACAGCTCTGTAAAGGCCTCCGACCACGACGTGTTGAACGAGCCTGACTTCCCGCGGAGCACAGCGATCAAGCCGGCCTCGGCGGCGCCCGTGTCTTCGTAGGGGGCGCTGGCGGCCACGTCGACGTAGCTATCGCCATTGAAGTCGGCCATCGCCAGCGCGTATCCAAAGTGGTCGCTCGTCTCGGGGCTGGAGCTGTTCACATCGGCCTGGGTGTAGACCTTGGCTGTCCCGGACACGAGCCCCGTGCTCGAACCCTTGATGCCGATGACGGCACCCGCGTCGACCACCGCTCCCACGTCTTCGTCGGGGACGCCGGCAAACAAGTCGTCGTAGCCATCGTGGTTGATGTCCCCCGCGGCGAGAGAGTAGCCAAAGTGATCGTTGTCCTCGCTGGTAGCGCCCGGGATGGCGCCCTGGTTGATGAGCTGGTAGTCCGCCGGCAAGAGCCCCGCGGATGCGCCGAACAGCACCGCCAAGCGCCCCGCGGAGGTCGCGCCTTCGGTGTCTTCGTAGGGAATACCGATGGCAAGGTCGTCGTGTTGGTCGCCGTCGAAATCGCCAACGGCCAGCGCCATTCCAAAGTAGTCGTTGGCCTCCACGGCGCAGCCAGGCACCGAGTCCTGGGTGATGACCTCCGTGGAGGAAGGCGAAAGGCCCGAATTGGAGCCGTAGAACACCATGACAGCGCCGGAGTTGGCGGTAGTACCGATGTCTTCGTAAGGGACCCCCACGGCCAGATCATCCTTGCCATCGGCGTCGAAGTCCCCGGCGGCGAGGCGGTAGCCAAACAGGTCGGAGTCCTCGTTGGCCGCGCCCGCAACGGAGTTCTGCGTGAACTTCTCCCAGCTACCGCCATCCAGGCCCGACGAAGAGCCATAAAACACAACGACCATACCCACGTTGGTGAGCCCGTCCTGGTCCTCGTAGGGCACCCCCACGGCAAGGTCCTCGTAGCCGTCACCGTCGAAGTCGCCCGCGGCCAAGGCCCGGCCAAACTGATCGCCCGCCTCGTTGGTAGACCCGGCCGTGCTCTGCCAAAAGACCTGGGAGTCGTTGCTGCCGACCGACAAAGCGTTCGTGACCTGGGCGGTGTCTTCCTCGGCCCCTTCGGACAAAGAGGGGTCGGTGCCGTCGCCGTCCACCAGACATCCGGCTCCGAGCAGGAGGGACCAAAGGACGGGGAATAGCGAGGGGAGGCGCAGGATTCGCAAAGGCATCGGGGGCTCCTTCAGGTGTGCAGGCGGATTGCCTGCGCTCGGGGCTATGCAGCGGGGAGCGCCCGGCTGACATGGGATGGGAGAAGTGATGGGAGAGGAAATTGGGCGGGATCCAGGCGCGCTGTGGGTGCACGCGGATTTGTGGGAGATCTCGCCTCCGCCCTACCATCAAACGGCGATTCGGTTCAACCCAGGGCGGCGGCTCGTCACCGGGCTCGATGGTCAGGCCGATTGTCAGAGACACGCGAAGCGTCTCGTCCGAGACGACGTCTGGGAAATCTCACCTCGGCGCGGTCTTCTCGCCCCTCACCGGCGATTTTGTCGCTGGCCCCAAATATGCCGGGAGCCCGATCTCATGCGGCTCGTCGTCTCCCTCCCGGCGCTCACCTGTTTGGCGCAGGCCCTCACGCCCAACCTCGCCCTGGCACAAAACCAGGGGCAAGAGTCCTGGTCGACTCAACCCACGCCCCAGTGCAACAACGACGTGTGCGCGGCCGGCTGAGGCACCCGCTAAGGTCTACCGCGCCGCCCCCTCCGTCAGCCCGAGCAACCGCTCGCGGCCGACCGGGGGCTCGGTCCTCCACGGCACCACCGCCAGCCGTCGCGCGTGGTCCCGCCGCACGCGCTCTAGCTGGACGAGCTCGGCCGCGGCCCGACGCCTCAGCAGGGGGTCGGCGGTCGTGGTGGCCGCGAGACTGCCATTGACGATCCACGCGAACGGCTCGATGCCCGCGCGGCGCAGATCGTCCTGCAGCGCCGCCGCCTCGGACACCGGCGTCGTCTCCGCCAGAGTGACAATCAAGATCTTGGTGTACTCCGGGTCTCGCAGGCGCATGAGCGGAGTCGTCAGGCGCCCCGCGAAGTCCGCCGACACGCCCCGCAGCACGTCGCGGTGATAGGCACCGGTCGCGTCGAGCAGCAGCAGCGTGTGCCCCGTGGGCGCCGTGTCGAGCACCACGAGGCCGCGCGCCGCCTCGGAGACCAGCTTGGAGAAGGCATGAAACACGGCCACCTCCTCGGTGCACGGCGAGCGAAGATCCTCGGCGAGCAGGGCCTTTCCTTCCGCGTCGAGGTCGCGGCCTTTTCGCTCCAGCACGCGGGCGGTGTAGGCTTCGGTCTCCACCCGCGGGTCGATGCGACTGACCTCTAGGCCCTCCGACGCGCCCCCTAGCGCCGCAGCGAGGTGGGCCGCCGGATCCGTGGTGCTGAGGTGCACCCGCGCGCCCCGCGCCGAGAGCCCCAGCGCGATGGCCGCCGCGAGCGTGGTTTTGCCGACGCCCCCTTTGCCCATCACCAGGATCAGGCCTTTGGGCGACCGAGACAGCTCGTCCACCAGCGCGGCGAGCGTCGGCAGCGCCGCTGCAGGAGCCGGGGGCGCTGTCATCGTCGATGAGCGGGTATCGGCGAGCAGCGCTCGCAGCGCTGGCAAACCCACCATGTCGAAGCCCACGAGGGGCACCTCGGAGCGGGGCAATCCGCGAAGCCCGGCGGGCAGCTCGGCCAGCGCGACGGCCCCTCGGCGCTCGAAGGCTGCCGCCACGGGATCGTCTGCCAGCGTCGCCCGGAAGACCCCATTGACCACCAGCTGCTGATTGCCAATCCCGAGGGCGACGAGCTCCCCCGACGAGCGCTCCGCCTCGCGCAGCGCGGAGGGCTCGGGGCGGGCGACGAGGACGACCGTGGTGAGCGCGGGATTGGCGAGGGCCCGCTGGGCCGCCGCAAACCGCTCGTGGCGCAGGGTGAGGCCCGAGTGGGGCCCGAGGCAAGATGCGCCTCGGGTGTTGGTGTCGAGGAACTGGGTCCACGCACGGGGCAGCGCCAGCAGGCGAAGGGTGTGGCCGGTGGGCGCGGTGTCGAACACCACGTGCTCCACGGCGGGACCGTCGGTCCCGGCCACGAGCCCGGCGAACTGGTCGAACGCGGCGATCTCGGTAGTGCACGCGCCGGAGAGCTGCTCCCGCATCAGGGCCAGCTCTTCCGCGGGCTTTTCGCTCCGGTAGGGCGAGAGCACCCGCTCGCGGTACGCCTCGGCCGCCGCCTCCGGATCGATGTTCATCGCCGACAAGCCGGGAACGCCCGGGATCGCCGTGGGCTCGGGCCCCAGCGGGACCCCGAGCATCTCGCCCAGGTTCGACGCGGGATCGGTGCTGACGAGCAGCACCCGACGCCCCCGATCCGCGAGGGAAATGGCCGCCGCACACGCCAGGGCGGTCTTGCCGACTCCCCCTTTGCCCGTGAAGAACAGGTGCCGCGTCGGCTGGAGGAAGGGATTCATGGCGTCGTCCGATCGAAAATGCCTGGAGACGGAGCCAGGGTAAGCACGAAGCGGCGGGGGCGCGATGGCCCTCTGAACCCCGCCGCAACTCCCGGGGGTGCCCGCGCTCAGGGCGCCCCCACCGGAGCCGGACAGCAGTACAGGTGGTCCGGCGCGAGCAGCGCGCA
>CAYLJT010000088.1:0-15174 GCA_964383995.1 uncultured Polyangiaceae bacterium | reverse complement strand
GTACCCGAGCTTTCGTCATTACTTCGACGTGCTCATCGTCGCGTCGCAGAAGCCCGCGTTTTTCCAAGAGCGCAGGCCGCTCTTCCGTCGCGACGGCGATCAGGTGAGCCCCGCCGTATCGCCCCTCGAACGCGGCGCGGTCTACGAGGGCGGCAACTTGCACGACCTCGAGAGGCACCTCGGCGTCACCGGCGATCGCGTGCTGTACGTCGGCGATCACATCTACGGCGACATCCTGCGCTCGAAGAAGGAGAGCGCGTGGCGCACCGCGATGATCATCCAAGAGATGGAAGCCGAGGTGGCCGCCCATGAAGCTTGCCACGACGAGCACCGCAGGAGCGCCGAGCTAGAGGGGCGCCGCGAAGAGCTGGAGGATCAACTTCGCTACTACCAACAGCGCTTCAAAGAGATCAGCCGCCGCATCGAAGACTTGAGCGCCAAAAACGGCTCGGGCCCGGCCACGGCCTTTTCGGAGATCGGAAACCTCGACGCCGAGCGGACGAGGGCGAAGCGAGCGGTAGAGCGCGTGCGCGGAGGTCTGAGGCAGCTCGACGCCGAACTAGCCGTGCTCGAAAAAGACATCGACAGCCGCTTCCACCCCTACTGGGGCTCCCTGCTCAAAGAAGCCAACGAGGCCTCGAGCTTCGGCGATCAGGTCGAGGAGTACGCGTGCGTCTACACCTCGCGCGTATCGAACTTCTTCGCCTATTCACCGCTGCAGTCGTTCCGCTCGCCGCGCGATCTCTTGCCTCACGAGCTGTAGGGCGGCGCGGCGCTCCAGAATTTTTTTGGGGGGGGACGTCAGATTCCGCGAGGTGCGACCTTACGTACCTCGCATGGAACCCAAGCTCATGCTCAGCGCCAGTCTCAGAAAGACAATCGGCAACCCCTGCGGCGCCTGCACGTTCCGCGTCGCGGAGCTCCCCTCGCCCGACGAGGTGACGGTACAGCGCACGTCCGACATCATCGGTATCGTACCCCAAGACGCCTCCGTCGCTCTGGCACTGCACCTGGGCGACAGCCTTGCTGGCACCACGGTCACGAACGTCGTTGTCGACCTTCGCGATGGCGCCGGGAAGAGCGTCCGTAAGATTCATGTCGCAGGGGAGCTCATGGTCGGCGTTCAGCAAGGCCCCATCACCTTGGTGAAGGCGGGCGACAACCTCGACGTGGCGTCGATCGATAGCTTCCGCATGTCGTGGATGTACAAAGGCGCGCAAGGCACAGCGGCATTCTTCGCTGACAGCTCCGTCCACGTCCTCGAGGCGAGCACGCATCGACAAGTTGCCTGACGGCGGTGTACCTGCACCCTAAAGCCCGCTTCCCTAGGCCCGGTTCCCCCAGGGAATCGGGCCATTCCTTTCGGCGGAGGCTGAGCTGCCCTGGACGCCTGATCGGCGTTCGAAGGGAAGGTGCGCGCTTTTTCGCCTGAACAGAAGTCTGGCAACAGGAATAAGATTCAGCCTCGCTCTCCCGAATCCATGCCAGACACACACGACATCAAAACCAAGTGTATGTTTCTGGAGATCAATATGGAAACGAATCCCAAAGACAACGAAAATGGCTCCCTTCGCATCACGAGCGTGGAGGCGCCGACCCGGGAGCTCATCCTGAGGGACGAACGTTGGGAGAGACTGTCCACTGGCACCCTGACACGCGAGGAAGACGCCGAGCTACGCGCGCTGGCGAGGAGCCACCCCCTATACCAAGAAGCGTATGAAACCTTCAAACCATGGTCCGCGTCGGAAGACGCGCTGATCCTGAAGAAGGCGCGGCAACGCGTGGAGGACGACGAAAGACGCGAGAAGGCCAATTCTAACAAGCACCCTTTTCGCGCTGTCATGTGGGCGGCTTCGTATCTGCTTGCAGCGACCCTCGGCGTCCTCGGGGCGTCGCCCCTCGTCGGGGCCCTTGCTCCACACCCCCCTCCCGACCCCACTTACCTTCTGCCCGGCTATCAAATGAAAGCTCAGGTTACACGCGCGACCAGCACGGGAAATCTGGGCCAGGATCCAGGATCCGCGCCTATCGCGAGGGAGATCACGCTACCCGCCAACGGGCACTTGGAGCTCACGCTGGTTCCTGACTCAGACATCCAAGGAGAGTTCGAGGCGAGCTGCTTCCTGATTCAGGCTGGAGCGCTTGCCCCATGTCCAGAGTCGGTGCCGCTCACGAAGGAAGCCGACGGAACCATCGCGATCAAGGGCGACAGAAGCGTGTTGTTTCCTGGAATCGTTGGGACGGTCGAGCTCGTCGTGGTCGTGGCCAGACCAGGACAGGGCCCGCGCGACAGCGATGACTGGCGAAGCTATCTAGTCGGGACGAAATCCATCCCAAAGAAAATTCCTGCTCAGATCGAGCGTGTACGAATCGTATTGGTCCCTTAGCCAATCACGCTCGCGCGCTTCTCCACAGAGGAACGCCGAGAAGGATCAGAACATCATGGATGGCAGCACACCCGAACCGAAAAGGGACGACCTGGACAACCTCCTCGCGCTCTGGCAGGACGAGCCGACCCCTCGTCGGGAAGCCGACCTCTGGGAGGTCCTCTTGCCCTTCATAGAGGTGGTTGTTCGCAGGTGGGCATTTGCGCGCGGCGTGCCGTCGACTCTCGTCCAAGACTTGACGCAGAATATGGCTTACGAATTGCTCAAGAAGGACCGGCACGTCCTCCGGCAATGGAACCGTACGATGGCTCCGGCACGGCCGTACCTGCGTCTCGTGATCTGGCGTCGCTTGAGTGACGGTAGCAGCGCGGACAAGCTGCTATCCACCGCGGACGGAACGATCCCAGACATCGCCGACGACGAGACCCCGGAGGCTCTACTCACGCGCGCCGCCCAGAACGCTCTTATTCGAGACCTGGTCTATGACGTCGCAACGCCCACCGAGCGCCAAGTCTACCAGCTCGTCTACGAAGAAGAGCTATCGCTCGAAGAGGCTGCGGTTCGGCTCGGGAAGACTCCGGACGCGGTCGCTCAGCGCCACAGGTCGCTGAAAGAACGACTGCGTCCAGTTCTTGGATTACTCGGTCGCCGCGGTCCGCCCCGGAGGTCCTGACAGCGAGCGCACGAGCGCACTACCTCGAGCGCCCAAACGGCTCGCCAACCACGCTGGCGACCCGCGGCTCCAGACGGCACGAACGGCGTTCGGCATATGTCATTGCGACATTCTGACGACGATCTCGGTCAGAATTCGCCCAGTCGGTACGAATGCAGGTCATGAGCAAAACACTGCTATCGGTCTCCATTGGAAATCCGTGCGGTTCCTGCATCACCCTAGCTGCCCTCAGCGATGCGGTCACCGCCGCCAGCCCTGCGAAGAGCCAAACCTTGCTGGCCATGGCTCCGGATGCCTGCTTGAGCTTCGCCATGACCGTCGACGCGGCGTTCGGCGAGGTGGTGACGAGCGTCGACCTCAATGTCCGAGACAGTAGGGGCACCTCGATCTACAGAGGCAACGTCCAAGGTCCGATCGCCCCGGGCGCCGCGCTGTTGCCAGTTACGCTTTTGCGACAGGCGGACGTTGCCACGTCAGGCCTCAACGTGGTTGGCTACAGCGTCAGAATTTGGACGGTGTCCAAAGAGGCCATCCACTCGTACGTCGCAGAAGGCCCTGGGAGCGACCAACTGCGCACGTCGGAAGGTTAGGGTAGAACAGCATGAGCGATCGTAGACCTCGTTTCGTGCCTCTTGCGGCAGCGCTGACATCGATGATCGCACCAGGCGCTCTGGCAGGTGCCTCTCGATCAACAACGGAGCTCAACCGGTTGGCGGCGATTGCGCCTGTCACCGTCCTCGGATGCGCAGAGGTCTACGTCTCCGGTGACTGCCGGCTTCCGATGAGCACATCCGACGACTCCAAGGTGCCGCTAACCTTGGTCCTCCCGGGGCCCGAGGCTGAGCTTGACCATACGTCCCGGAAGGCTGCGTACGCCAAGATCGATGGTGAGAAGGCCGATGGAGGGCCCGTGGAGGTGCCCCCCAAGACCGAGTGCGCGACGAAAAAGGAGGGGCGTAGGACCTTTCGACTTCAGGTGCCCACGACAGCGCGCAAGGTCGAGCTCGTGGACGGCGGGCAGGTGGCATTCACGTTGAATCTGCAACCTCCCTGGCAGCCCGACTGCAATGCCGCCGACGCTGAGCAGCGGGTTGCTTGCCACGAAAAGTCGAAGAAGATGGGGAAGCCGAGGCCCGATATCTTGCGTGCTGTCGTGGACGATCCGGCAGAAAAGCACACCGCTGCAGGCGCGCGGGCAACCTCCTTGCTTGCTCGGTATCTGTACAGCGCGGGTGAGAGCGATCGGTCCCTTCAGCTTTTGGGGAAGGCCCGTACCGCTCATCGAGCGCTAGGAGAAGCGCTTAGCGACGTCGAGGACGCAAAAATGGCGGCCCACCTCGCGATCCACCACGGACGTGACTTTCTGAGAGCGAAGGAGCAACTTGCGCTGACCGACTACGCAATGCTGTTTCCGCAGCTAACAGCGGGCGCTCGTTTTTACGAAGCAACGAGCACCCGTGAGCAGGGCCATTTGCTGGATGCTGAGCGTATGTTGTGCGCGGTTGAAGGGGACGCGAGCTATGCCGGTGACGACAAGGAAGCATTAAACGCTGTCGTCGCGCGCTCCGTCGCGCTGATGCGCCTAGGAAACACGCCGGGCGCCAAGCGCCAATTGGAGGCTGGCCTGGCGCGCTACACCCACGCACCGGCGGAGTCGCAGGCCACTGCCAACCAGAACCTCGCGGAGGCCGAAAAGGACCTCTGGTTCTCGACTCGAAAGAGCGGCGCGCTCGATGACGCGCAACGGGCACTCTCGAGGGCCCGCGACATAGCGGACAAGAACGAGCTGCGACCCGCGATTCAATGCGGTATCCTCGCCGACTTGAGCGACTTCGAGTTGCTCGGCGGCAACCTGGACGAGGCCGAGAAGCTAGCCGAGAAGGTGGCCACGTTGACCCAAGCCGGCAGTTGCGAGAAGGAGCACGAGCTGCAAGGCAAGATTGTTCGCGCCGAGGTCGACCTTAGCCGCGGCCAGCCTGAGCTTGCGCGCGACAGTCTGGCGAAGATCGCAAAAGAAGTGAGAGAACAGAACGTCTCGGAGTTGACGTTACGCGTGGCGGCGCTCCGGGCTCGTGTCGAGCCCGACCCGGTCGAGAGGGAGACGCGAGCTCGAGAAGCGCTGATGGCCGCTCGGGAGAAAGCGCTGTTGTCACCGTTGGATAGCGCCCGAGGGCTAATTCCCGGGAGGCTCCTCTTCGACCTCGGCAATCTTGCTGACAGCCTGCGAAGCACCGCGCCCGACCTCGCCCTGCTCGTCGTCAGGACCATGTTGACCCTGGACGTCGCTGGGGTCGCTCGAGCTGCCGACCTCGTGCGGGTTAGCCCCGATCAGAAATCGGCACTTTTCGCCCTGCTCGACCGCGTCCGCAAGGAGCGAGAGGAGAGGGCCCCAAAGCTCAAAGACCGCATGGAAGCGGCCAACTGCGGTTCTTGTATTAAGCTTGTCGAGGAGCTCAAAGAGGACGAGAAGAAGGACCTCGAAGCGCTCACCGAGGCCTACGCCCAAGCCGGCTTTTCGCCGCTCGCGCCGCCCTCTCCAAACGTCCTCGATCCGGGTCGAGCCAGCCTTGACCTCGTCATGGTTCGAAATGGCGTGCTCGGGGCCCTTTCGCGCTGGAATAGCAGTACGTTTTGGTTCTATATCGACGACGTGCCCAATCTTGCTCGCAATGGCGCGCTCGACGGGGATGCCCAGGAAGAAGACGAACAACAAGTGGAGTTGTCGCGGCGACAGCTAGCAAACGACATCATCCAACGGTTGGAAAGTAACCTCGACGACGTGGATGTCCTTACGGTCATGCCCGTCGGTCCCCTTCATGACCTTCCCTTTGGCTCCGCCATGTTGAGGCCCAACGAGCCCCTGTTCCTGCACACGGCTGTCCTGTTTTCCATGGGGCTCCAACCAGCCGCAGGCCCCGCCGAGCCCATTCGAAGCGCCATCATCGCCTTCGACACGCTGGAGAACACCCGAATGGGAATCGCGCCAGCACACGATACCGCAGAGGACATGAAGGACAACCTCAGCCAGCTCGGTGTCAAGACGCGGCTCCGCGGGGGAAGTGAGGTCTCCTTCCGGGCGCTGAAGGAAGACCTCGCTGGCTTCGACCTGGCGGCCTTCATTGCGCATGGGAGTAGCAACCCCGATATCTTGTTGAGCGGAATCACCTTGAAACAGACACGAAAGGATGACAGTTTCGTCTTCGGCACGGGCGACATTCTCCGGCTCAAGAAGGTGCCTACCTATGTGTTCCTCGGTGTGTGTGGCGGCGACGCCTCGGCCGCCTCCGGATACGGCATCTCGCCTGGCGAAGCCTTCCTCGTACAAGGCAGCAGCGCAGTGGTTGCATCCCCGAATACCCTGCACGACACCGAGATTCGCTGGATTGCGCCACGGCTCTTCGAGAAGCCCATCGCTTCCCCGGTCGCTCTTGCGCTGCGTCTCCAAGAGCTCGAGATCGACTACCACCGTGCCAATCCGGAAGAACCCTCCGACCTGTACTCGCTTCGCGTGATCGTCCCCTGAGCCGGAGGTCGACTGCGCACATCCATCACGCGCAGCCGACCCCACCACTAATCACACACGAGCACCGAAACCTCTCCCCCCACGACGTTCGCGCCGTCTTGCGGGAGCATCCGGATCTTGCCTACGGACCCGGCGCCCCTCGGCGCATCGATCACCTGAAAACCGCCCTTGTGCAGCACCGACTTACCGTTGTGCATGACGAAGCGGGTGAAGCTCACGGCTTGACCGGGCTTCCAGTCTACCCAGGCGTCGAAGCGACTCTTGCCGTCGTCCGGAACCTTCCTTGCCTCGTCGCAGGTGAGCTTGCGGTCCAGCAAGGCGACCGTCACTTGCTCGGGCTCCTTGGGCAAGCCCCCTACCCTGGCGCCTGGCAACATGACAGCGTACTGCACGGTCAGCTCGGGTGTCGAGCCCGGCGCGACCGCCGTCGGTGGAGCGCTTGACACGGGGGGAGCGGTAGGATCTTCCGTGCCGGGTGGTGGTAGCTGGGGAAGCTCTCCGGGGACAGGTTCGGGGGCCGACGTTGGCGGGGACAGCGGATCGGCGGGTGGCGTCGACGCCACGGGGGCCAGATCGACCCGCGCGACCTCGGGCCCCTGCTCGGGGGCGGCCCCGCACGACGGCAAGGCGGCCGCAAAAAAAAGCCCGAGCGCTACGTTTCGTGCGAGTTGCTTCATGGCAGGCGAACAGGACCCAGGGGTCGAGGACGCCCTAGGCTACCACCACCAACGCCCAGGAAGCCAGAAAAGATGCACAGGTGAGCAGGCAACCCAAGAGGGGAATTCGAAACCAGTAGCGGACCGCGAGCAGCACGTACAGGGCGGCGAACAGGGCCGCGAGGGGCACGCAAACCGCTGCATTTTGGCTGAAAATCGCGGATGAATAGCCCGTCGCCCAGACCAGCACGGGCAGCGCGATGGCGCCCAAACTATGGCTCAAGTTGAAGCCTACCCAGGCGCGCCAGACATCGGTCTCTCGGGTGAGCCGCACCGTGGAGCGCGCCATCTGCGCGGGCAGATCGGGATCGCGGGGCGACAAGCCCTTGCGGTCGGTAGGCGAAAGCGGCGTCTCGCGCACATGCGCCACGCCCAACAAAAACAGCGGAATTCCCCCGCCCAAATACAGGTACCGCGCTAGCTCATGCACCTATATTTCCTCGGCGTTCCTATCCCCCGGAACCCCCTGGTTGGAGCGATACGACCCCTCCTCGACGAGATCCGCCGTCACCCCCTTGGCCAACGCGTAGGCGGCCTTCGCGTCTTGCGTGAAGCGACCCGACTCGGTGTGGCTGACGTGCCCGCTGGATTGCTTTCGGTAATAAACGATCTTGCCGTGCGTCCCGTATTCCATCGACTGAACCATGTATTTTGCCATTGCTCGGGCCTCCGTAGTTTTTTGGCTGCGGGACGCGACCCGCGAAGATGGGGGCAGCATGCGCGCTTCCTTCCCCCATGGCAACCCCCAAAGTCCTCTGTGAAATAGCCTGAAACATGGGCAAATGCGCTTGCTTTTTGCGGCGTGCGCTGAAACGCTCGCAAAATTGAGATCGCGGCCTTCCCACCGTCGTCGCGCGGCCTTTGGCCTGTGCTTGGTCGTCCCGGCCACCTGCGTGGGCGTTGACTGGGTCCTGCGAGGACCCCCCCACGCGGACGACCTTCCCACCTACCTCGCTGGCGTCGCGCTCAGCGCGCTGGTCTGGCTGCTTTGCATGGAGGCCGCGCGACACCGCCGACCAACGGTGCGGGCCGTCGCGTTGACGTTCTTGGGCTTCACGGCCGCCTGCGGCCTTGGCCTTCAGGCCCTCGTCCAGTCGTTCACGCACGCCTACTTGGGTCGCAGGGCGCTGCTCCTTGCCATCGGGCTGCCGGCGGTGACCGAGTCGAGCTACGTCGCGCACTACGCTGTCACGATCGCCCTCGTCTGCCTGATTCCGGCGGTGCTCGTGGTGCTGTTGGCGCGGGCACGGCATAGCTGGCTGGGTCCTTCCACCATGCGCCTGCCGACCGTGGTCGCGCTCGGCGCCGCGCTGAGCACCAGCATGCTCGTGCCCCTGACGGCGGAGGGATCGCAAAACCTTCCCCCGGACATCCTCTGGCTCCACGGAACGGGTGGACCGCTCCTGTACGTCCTCGGGCTCGCCGAACGGCCCAAGGCCCTGCCCCAAGGCGATCATCAGGCTGCTCCCGCCGCGGCGCGTGTCTCAGACACCGCACCTTCCATCCTGCTGATCCTGGGCGAGAGCGTACGCAGGGACGCCGTTTGTCTCCAGAAGAGCGACACCTGCACGAAGAGCCCCGTCGTCGATGGCGCCGCGCCTGAACGGCTTGGGTTCTCGCAGGTGTTCAGCGTGGCGACCTGCACCGAGCTCGCCTCGGCGTCGCTGTTCACCGGCAAGGCCATCACCACCCCGCCCGACGAGCTGGCGCGCGCGCCCTTGCTCTGGGACTACGCCCGAGCGCGGGCCTACCGCACGGCCTACCTGACGTCGCAGAACCTGTTGTTTCAGCAGATGGATCAGTTCATACGCACGAGCCGCATCGACCTCTTGCGCGAGGGCCGCGATCGGGTGCTCGACGCGCAGATCGACGAAGGCTCGCCCGACGAAGCCCTGACCGACGAAGTGCTGGCATTCCTGGAGGCGGACGCGGCACCTGCCTTCGTGGTGGCTCACTACGCCAACACCCACGCACCTTACCGTCAGGTAGCCGGCTTTACGCCCAACCCCGGCGGCGACCGCTGGCCCTTCTACCTCAACAGCCTGGTGTTCCACGATCACCTGGTCGGCGACCTCGTCCAGAAAATTCGGCAAAGCCCGCGGGCCAAAGACACGATCGTGGTGTACACGTCGGACCACGGCGAGGCCTGGGGAGAGCATGGCCCCTACTACCATTCGTTCGATCTGTACGCCGAGCAGCTCGACATCCCCCTGTGGATCGACGCGCCGCCGGGCGCCCTGAGCGACGACCAGCGAAACGCGTTGCGCGGTGCCGCGTCGCGCCCGACGTCTACCGTGGACATCAGCGCGACCGTGCTCGATCTGTTGGGCGCGCTCCCGGCGAAGGTCGACGGGCACAGCCTGTTGGGTCCGCAATTGTCCGAGACAACAACCTTCCTCTGGAACTGCCCGCCCATGCGCGAGTGCGCGACGGATGCGTTTGGCGTGGTGCGTTTTCCGAGGAAGCTGCACTGGGTAGGGCACCGGGCGAAATACGCCTGCCACGACCTGGAGACCGACCCGGTCGAGCAGACGCCGCTCGAAGCGAGCCGCTGCGCGGACCTGAAGGCGTTGCTCGACGAGACGTTCGGGGCGCGTCCGTAATAAGACGTGGAGCTGCTCGTCGGCCGTGATCGCTTCAACACCCCACGATGTGAATCACCTTCCCACCGCTCTCCACGTCGCGCAAGGTGAGCTTTTCTGCCCAGCTCAGCGTCTTGCGTAGGTCAAAAAGCACGAGCCACCCCTCCTTCAAGCCCAGGTGGTCGAGGTAGCCCGCGGTCTGCTCGATGGCATCCGCCTCGGTGCTTTCATCCCTGCGCAGCTTGACCTCGATGACGTGCTGCTCGCCCTTCCAGAAAATGACCAGATCCAGGGCGCCGCGCCCGAGGCCGTACTCACGCTCGATGCGTCCGCCTCCGTTGATGATGCGCTGGAGAAACGCCATCAGCATCAGGTGCGGACCCGCCTCTTGGTAAGAAAAGCCCTGGGCCGCGAGGTGGCCGTCTTTGCGCCAAAACTGCTGCCAGTCGGCCATGAGCTTGGGGAGGTTCAGCGTGCCTTCTGCGCTCACGTAGCTTAGCGGCTGCGCAACAATCTGTACCTGCTGATCGAAGGAGAGAACCCGTGGAATCACCTCACGGTAGACCGGATTCGCGATCTCGTACACCCCGCCATGATTGCGAATGAGCCCGAGACCCAAGACGTAGGCGAAGTCATCGTTCAGCGTGTTCTGGGTGGCGCGGCCCCCCAACAGCATGGGCTCGATGATACGCCGCACGCGCGGCTCGCTCAACTTGCTGACCAACGAATCGATGTGCGTCCGGCGTTCGTGGACGATGGCCTCTTTCGCCGCGTCCACGTGCTCCGCCGTGACGGCCACGGTTCTGTCCTTCACCTCCCGTCGCACCACCTGGTCGGCCAACGCGTTGGTAAGCCACGGGTGCCCTTGCCCGAGGTACCAGATTCGCTCCACGGCGGTCGCTTCAAAACGCTGACCGGTTGCGCTGGTGTGCTGCTGCAACAGCTCGTCGACTTCGGATTGCCGAAAGGGCCCCAGCGTCAGGGCTTCGGACGTGATGTTGAACGGCGACGTGGTGCCGAGCCACCTGACCGCCTTCCGATCTTCTTCGGCCAACGCGTAGTCGCGCACTTGCCGTTGACCGACGAGGGCGATGCTGGATGGGAAGGGAATGGCGTTTCGCTCGATGTAACCTTGCCGGAGCTGCATCAAGAACGAAACCATGGCAGCACCGACCAGCCCATCCGCCTCATCGAAGAGCATTACCAGGGGGCGTGGGTCGAGGCTGGCCAACCGACTCAGGTAGCTGACGATCGCCGTGTCCGGGACAGCCAACATGGCTTCGATCTCGGACATCTCCGGACGCTTCAGGTCGGGCTGCCGAAACGAAAGCACCCGATCGATGCCCCGCAGCACAATGGTCGCTACAACGGCGATGTCAGGCTTGGCCCCGGCCGTTTCTAGATCGACCCAAACGACGCGCTTCGTCGCCGCTTTGCCCAGATGCGTTTCGAGCCACATCAGCGACGTGGTCTTGCCCGTCTGACGCCCCGCGTGCAGCGTAAAGAACTTGCGCTCTTCGATGAGCGTCAGCACCTCGCCAAGGCGCCTCTCGGGCGGAAGCATGTAGTGCTCGCCGGGAATGCACGGGCCCGAGGTGTTGAACGAGGGAATCACGAGACTATTTGTACCTGGCCGCGTGCGTCTTGTAAAGACCGTGGCATCACCGATGCCGCCACCCGGGCATGCCCGCGCTCGGCTCTCGGGAGGCAGCCTGTTCCCGAGCCTTGGCAGCGGCCCGAGCGGCCAGGTAGGGAAGGTAATGAAGCCTGTAGAAATCTTCGCGTTGATTGCGCCAGGACTTCACCCCGCCAATCAGGCGGTAGAACCAAATGAATGCGAACGACACGTCGGGTTGCCAAGGCAGAAACCCATTGCGCACACTGCGCGGAAACAGGTGGTGGTTGTTGTGCCACTCGCCCGCCACGAAACCCGGCCAAAACTGGTTGATTGACAGGTTGCTGCGGTCGAAATCTACCCCATCACGACGCTTGTCTTTCCCGCCGGCATGAAGGTCGTAGTTGTGCGCGCGGATGCCCACGGCCCACACCGCCGACCAACCGAACAAGGCGGTTGCCAATGCGTGACCTCCCAGCAGGTAAAATGCAGCGTACCAAAAGGCCCAGTTCAGCGCGTAATGGCCGATGAGGCGCGCCGGGTGCGCAACCGTGCCCCAGCGCTGATACTGCGCGAACGTGTTGGGCCGCATGCCGGTGTGTTTTACCAGTCCGGCCACTTTGGCGTAGTCTGTGGGGCTAAGGCGCCGGTTGATTTGTTGGTGCAGCTCCGCCGCGAGAAAACAATACAGCCAACCTGCCCCCGCGTTGTACGGATCACCAGGGCGGTCCGAATAGGCGTGGTGTACATGGTGCGAGACGATGTAGGTCTCTTCGGGGACAATCTTGAGCGTGAGGTTCCGGCAGATGAACAGGTAGAAGCGGTTGCTGAACGTGAAGCAGCGGTGTGTGCCGTAGCGGTGCAGGTAGACGGTGCCGTGTGTTCCAATCCCTACCATCGCGTAGAGAAAGCCAGCGAGCATCCGTGGCCAGCTAAAGTACGTCGACAAAAATACCACGCCGAGCGGGAAGAGCAGCAGCGTAAAGGACCACAACGTGACTGAGAGCCAAGCCTTCCGACTCGCCATGAGGTTCATGCGACCACGCCACTCGCGCAGGATCTCCGCGGTGCTTGGCTTGTACAGCTTACCGTCGCGCAACCAACCGTAGCTGGGCTCTTCCAGAGCGTATTTGAGAAGCGGGATCGCCATCGGGTGGGGTCTCTTGGGCGCCGAAGTTGTTTCGTGCGCGCAGCATTTGGCCCGTACCACGGCCTTCGGCGGAGGGACAGCCATGAACGAAGGGGCCTCTCGCAAACCCCGCCGACGCTGGGCAGCGTAGACGCTCAGAGCACCCGAAATCCGCGCTGCCGCAGCACCGCCACGAAGCCGGCGATGGATCCGGTAAACGGGCTGCCCCGGGCCACGATCCTGGTGCCGCCGCTGTAGCACAGCTCCAACGCCCGCGACGACGACGCCACCTGAAAAACGGACCTAAAGGACACGCCTTCGAGCGCCGCGAATGGGCGCCCGCCCGCGTCGAGCAGGGCTCCGTGGGCCAGGTCGATGGCCAAGCAGATGTTCTGCGGCTCAAGGCCTCGCTCCGCCTTGGCCTTCTTCGCCTTCCATAAGAAAACGAAAAGCCAAACGGCCAGAGACGCGACGAGCACGAGGATCAGCCCAGCGACCAGGTGCCCTCGTCCACTGACCGCAAACGCTACCTGACCTATCCCGTTCGCCCCGACGATGAAAGCGACGAGGCCAGTCACGTACAGCGCAATGGCATAGGCGTCGGTGCCACGATGCACGAAGAGCAGCCTCGGCCCGTCTTCGATGAGCTCGTAGCCGCCACACACCGCAAGCGTTTTCATCGGCATGTCACAGGCACCTTCGGCAAAAGAACGGGTTCAGCACGCTGACCTTATCCTGCATCCGCGGCCGCGAAGACACCAGCCGTAATTTGACGACCCAACCCCAACGCCGAGCTCGGCTGCTTTCACCGATGCCGCCACCCGGGCATGCGTGGCCCGCTCCACCTGCCGCCAACGCCTTCCATCCGCCCCAGCATCCCGGAAAGCGCAAACCAGCGCCGCAGCGAGCGTTCGCCCCCCGAGGTCTCGCATGTCACATCGTAGGCAATGACCCCGGGCTCCGCGTCCACGATGGCAAGGTTCACGACCCCGACGCCTCGTGGTAGCCGCACCGTGGGCAGCCAGTGGCCGTCGTGAAACGCGACCAACACCCCGCCGCCTAGCGTGCCGCCCAACGCGAACAGGAAACAGCGCCACTCAGCAAACACAATGCAGAAGAGTCGTCTCATCGTCGCCTCAGGTTAACATTGCTGAGACAAATTCCGCGGCGTGGGCCCAGGTCGGCTATGGGGATCATGTCCAGTTCTCAATCTTTAGACCGTGAACCTTAGAAAAGTGTTTCTGGTTGTTCGTGACGAGCGTTGCTCCGATTGACAGCGCGTGTGCCGCAATTAGCGTGTCCATCTGCCCAATCAAGGTACCCTGACGAACGAGTTCTGCCGCAACTACGCCAAATTTCGTGGCGGCGGCTTCGTCAAATGAGCTGATCGACAAGCCCGCGAGGAAAGTCTCTATGGCGCGGCGAGTCTTGCGTGATTGGCCCTTATCCGCACCGAAACGCAGTTCGGCCACGGTGATGGCACTTACGCACACCTGGGAACGTCGGTGCTTCGTCAACTCTGCGCCGACGTTCCCATGTCCGCGCAGTGCAAAACTTACGCTATCGGTATCGAGCATGAATAGCGTCATTGTCTCACCCGAAGGGATCCTTGAGCTTCGTGATGGGCACCGTCGGGGGCCGTTCGATGTCCTCGGTCAACGAGCCGAGGCAGGCGAGGAACTCCTCCGGCCACTCATCGACTGGTTCGAGGATCACGCGCCGTCCCACCCGACGAACGAGCACTTCGCTCTCTCCGTCAGGGAAACGGCAGTCGCGCGGAAGACGCACGGCTTGGCTTCCTCCATTCTGAAAGAGTTTTGCACGAGCAGCAGTCATACAGCGGAGTATATACGCTCGTCGCGACGTGCGCCAGCTCTAGCAGCGACGGGGCAGCCGGACGGAAGAGCGCGCGCGGGAGGCGAGTCCTCGATGTGCACAAGCGCCCGGGGAGCGCTGAACCTCGGGCGTCCGCTCGCGCACGCCAACGAGGGCAGGGTCGCCAATGTCGAACGGGTGAGAGCCAGAAGCGCGGCCCGCCGAACGGCTTGGCAATAACCCGCGGCGCCCGGCCACTGACGCTTCAAGGGCACTGAGCTCTTGGTCGCGGAACGGCGCCTGGGTTGTAGGCGGGGCGCCGCCGGGTTCATTGCCTTGTTCGGCGTTGCTCCAGACTGGCTGCAGAGCACGAGTGTTTCATGCCGGGGCCCCGAGGGGCAATTGAATCATATCGTGTGCGCGTGCCTGGGAACGCCCAGGGAACGACCCCGATTGTTCCAAGCGGCGGAACGCACCCTGAGGCGCAGGAAAGTCGTCCACCGGAGCGCCCTCGACCGCCCCGCTGACCATGTGTTCGAAGGCACGCCGGGCGCGTGGCTGTGGAGCCGGCACGGTCGGACCAATATTTGGGCCCGATCGGCAGGAGCATGTGCTATCCTACAACCGTGCTGGCAATAAAGGCTCATGTGCGAAATGGCAGGATCGTCGTTGATGCGCCCACTGGGCTGCCGGAGGGCACCGAAGTGGACCTTGTCGCCGTCGATGTTGGGGAT
>CAYLJT010000087.1:0-15258 GCA_964383995.1 uncultured Polyangiaceae bacterium | reverse complement strand
CGACGCGACGGCGTGCTACGGAGGCTGCCGCGGAGCGGCTTCGTTCAACAAGCCGAGGAAGCTGGCCAATAGCCTTCCTCGCCTATCGGCTCGGGCGGCCATTGGCAGCTTATGGGCCAGACGTTCGGCCGGCAGAGAGAAGCTGACGGGCCGGCACGCGCCCGTCGCTGTAGAGTTCGCGATCCGCGGAGTCAGTCCAAGAGGGCAGGAACGTGCTCATCATCGACGATCGCGATGAGCGGTGCACCATGCGGCACCACAGCCTATCTTAGAGTGGGCAGCACGGTGAAACCCGCGACGTCGGCGGCAGCGGCGAGCTGTTGATCAAAGCAAACGAACCAACGTCCGCGCGGCTTCTCGTGGCAGAGCACCAAGGCCGCAGCGAGTTGGAAGGCATCCGCGGCCCGAAGATCATGCCTGTCCAGCACGGACTCGGCGATTGTTCTGACTTCTTCGGTCGGCTCGATCTCGCTCGCAGCCCGTTTCAGCATCGCGAGCTTCCTTGTGGCATCTGCAAACTCGGTCGACGAGAGCATCCCCTCACGAACAAGCCGCATGAAGGCGCTGCGAGACTCCACGGGTGTTCCCCACCAAAGGACGATGCGTCGGCATCGTTGCGCGATGCGCCTTGCAGGAGCGGCCGCTGGCTGGTGCGTGCAGAGCAGCACCACCCCACTCGTATCCCAGAACGCGGCGTCAGCGTTCGTCGCGCTCGGCACGCAGGACCCTCAGCAAATCCTTCTTCGACACACGCGGAGCAGGCGCGCTCCAGAACGAGCGCGGCAGGGGCCCCTCGCCGAGCCGCAGCTTGCCCTCCGCCACCAGCGCCGCGAGCTCTGCATCGAGGTCGCCGGCCATCGAGAGGGGCACGATCTTGGCCACGGGTACGTTGCGGTCACGCACCAGGACCTCCTCGCCTCTGCGGACGTGTCCGAGATAGGCGCTCAGGTTGTCCTTGAGCTCGGCGATGCTGACGGAGCGCGTTGCCATATGGCCAGAATAGCCAAGTGGCGCCGAAGTGCAAGCTCCTCCGGGCAGCCGACCTTGATCCCCGCCCGGACGATGAACCGTTTCGTGCCCTGGAGAGGGCCGCTGAACTCGCACCCTGAGGCGGACCGCAAGGAAAATCAGTGAGCCTCGCCTACCGCAAACTTGAGCAATGGCGAGCTGCGTTTTTGCAGGGCGGAAAGCTATCGCGATTCGTCGTAGGGCTGTCGGTCTACCCAGCAGCGATGGAGAATCCGAATCTACTTGAAGGCGAGGGCTCGAATGGCGGCAGCGTGGGAAGCTCCTTTGGCCTTTGGCGCGCGTAGAAGGTGCCGGCCCAGAAGGAGCGTGGGATGGTCTGCCCGACCCACTCCACGAATGTCTGGAGCAGGAATGTTGGGCAGGACCAACGCCAGTGGACCCAGTTCTTGTTGCCACTGCGTTCTGTCACGGGTGCGACGCCGGCGTAGCTTTGGAGCGCCTCAGCCGTTGGAAAGCGCTCTCGGTGCTCGCCGAAGGCTACCAGCAGCCGGGCAGCGAAAACGGGTCCTGCGCCCGGCAGGGCGCGAAAGAGAGGGTAGTCAGCAAGCGGTTCGCAGACCCGGTCAATTTCAGCGTCGAAGCGTGTGATGGCCTGACACACGGCGCGAAGCTGAGGGACCAAGGCCTGGACAAGCAACGGTGCGGGAGCGATGACGGCGTTGCCCGTGGTGACGGGTTGCGCGGTGCGGATTTTGGCTATCCGCTCTTCGACAGCTCAGGGCCTTCGGACGTTGTGCTCGTGAAAGAAGTCGAGGAGGGTCTTTTCCCGTGCGCGTTGAGCGTCTTCGAGGGTAGGCCATCGCTCAAGGAAGTCTGTAAAGACACCGGTTTCCTTGTCGGGAGACCAGGCAACCGCCTGTGGGAAGTAGGCCTTGAGCGCGTTGGTAAGGCGGTTGGTGAGACGTACCCGATCTTCCACCAACGAACGGTGGTCCTCGACCATGCGCTGAAGGAGCCGCATGTCAGGACTTTCGCGCCGAAGAGGTGGGACCTTTTCCGGATGACGGAGAAGCAGCCCGAGAGCAATTTCGGCGTCTGTTGGATCGTCTTTCGCGCGCGGCTGGGCGTGAAGGCCAGACGATACTTGGCAAGCATCGCGGGATTGACTCGGAACACGACGAAGATGTCGTGCTCCAAGAGGGCCGAAACCAAGGGTCCGCGGGGGAGCTCGATGGCGATGGCGTTGGGCGCGCCGCCAAATCGCTCGCGGAGCTTTTGGGCCCACGTGTCGATGACTGCTGGTCGGTGATCGAGAATGCCCTTTTCGCGCTTGTCTTTTCCTGGAACGTGCACGACGAAGTCGTGTTTGCGGTAGGCCCAATCAATGCCGACAAAGGCCGCAAAGGTTGTGGTTTCTTGCTGCATGATGTGCTCCGAGTGGGTTACGATGCACGACGGAACATGAAAAGCCTGGCCCTGCGAAGGCAATATGGAGAGCCGGTTGGGCGGCGTTCCCTGAGTGTTCGTTCTGGGCAAAGGCACACCCGGGGGTTCGGAGCCAAGTTCGTGAGCGTCGCGCGCTTGCCGATGCAGATCCGTAACCCTCGGGTGCGTGTTCCACCTCCTATGCTCTGCCCTTTGGGAGAGCTTCGAAAGGGGAGCGGTTCTCCCATAAATGCGATGGATCCGACCGCACTGCGGATACTCCGGATTTGCGCCCTATCCTCGACGCGCGGTGCTTACCTGGTCTAACAGCGATTGAGCCTTCGATGGTCTAGGCAACGTGATGAATAGAGCTAATTTGCGCGGGAATCTCGGCGTAGACTTCGGCGGCGTCGTCGTTAGGAGCGGAGTCGCGATGCCGGACGAGGACACGACCGCTCACCTCGACAGCGTGATGGCAGCCCAACCCGGCGCGATTGAGGGCTTCGCGAGCTTGTTCCGTGCGTTCGGCGGGCGTGTCTGGATTGTGTCGAAAGCCGGGCCACGAATGCAGAAATTGACCCGAACCTGGCTTGATCGCGCTTCATTCTATTCTCGGACGGGTTTTCCAGCTGCCAATCTTCGATTCTGCTTGAAACGAGAGGACAAGCTAGGGATCTGCGAGGAGCTCGCCCTTACTCACTTCATAGATGATCGACTCGACGTAATTACGCTACTCCGGTCCTCGGTCGAGCACCTCTACCTTTTCGGCGAGGCGGCAGACGCACGGCGATGCCCACCGTGGGCCACATTTCTGCCCTCGTGGGAGCAGACAACGGCGATGTTCGACCAACTGGCGTGCACGGGTGAAGAACGGCACCCAGCGGCGCAGAGCGACACGTCTACCCCAAAGGGAGATGACCGCGATTGAATCCACGTCGTCAGGATCGCGAATGGAGGCACCAAGTGAGTCATGGAGCGTTGTTTCAAGACATGCCGCCGAACGGACCGGTGAAGCTGTCGAACGCCGGCCAAGAGAATTGAAGCCGCCAATCTGGGCCTCGCTGGGCGCGTCGCTTCGCTCCTCGCTTCGCCGCGGCATCTCGATCTCTTCGACGTTGTCCAGCCGGCATTTGCAGCTTATCGTCATCGTTCGGCGGAGACCATGAGTGCAATCGACGAGCTTCTGATGCGGTTGAGGCGTTTTGCTTCTGGCGAAGCTCACCTGCTGACCGATGCGAATGCCATCGAAGCGGCCTGCTATGAGCTTTCGGAGGAGCATCCCGTACTGGAAGACCTTGCCCTCGAGTTCGCGGCGTACAGGCCAGAGGGCGGCGAGTACCTCTACGACTTCGCGCAGATGAAGCCGCGCGTTGAGGGCTGTATCCGAGTACTGGAACAAGCCAGGCGCGCGGAATCATGAGCGATTTGCCTGTCAATGTTGACGAACTTCGTCGACGGGTGCGGGCGGGCTGGCGCCCGAAGTTCCTGTTCTTTTGGAGCCACGAGAAGGAGAGCCAAGGACGGATTGGAGCAGAATGCTTCAGTCAATGGTACCCGGCGCCGTTCGAACTCGAAGGAACCCGCTACAGGACCGCAGAACACTACATGATGACGCGCAAGGCACGACTCTTTGGGGATGACGAAGCCGCGCGACAAATTCTCGCGAGTCCGCACCCCGCCGCCGCGAAGCGGTTCGGTCGTGGTGTCAGAGGCTTCTCAGAAGCCATCTGGGTGAGCCATCGCGAGGAGATCGTGTTCACCGGAACTCTAGCGAAGTTTAACCAGAACGCAGAGCTACGCGCAGTTCTTCTGAACACCAAGACGCGGGTGATCGCCGAGGCCAGCCCTACCGACCGCATCTGGGGCATCGGCCTGTCGAGTGACGACGAGCACGCACACAATTTCAATGAGTGTGTCGACACTGAACCGCTCGATCTTCCCTTGCACAAGATCGCTGATTCGCGGCTGCGAGACTCCCAGCAGTGCAGCCGCTGCAGTCTGGGTGACGCCGCTGTCCGCAATCAACTTGCTGAGCTCAACCATCAGGTTGGAAAAACGCATCGGGAGGCGTGAGGCCGGGGATCGCCTCAAATACGCCCAGGAAACCGCCCGCTTCTCCTCGGCGCGGTGCCCCACGGTGGAGTGACTTCTGGAGGTGGCCCGCTTGCCATGGGGCCGCGCCGCGCTCCACCGCGTGGACTGGCGGCCCACGTCAAGCCGTCGCGCGCGAGCACCACCCCTTCAACGCGGCGATCGCGGGCTCCACAAATTCCGCGGGATGATCCTCGTGCGGAAACAACTTGGCCCCGCGCAGCACGACCAAATCCGCCCCACCGGGGAAGGTCGGCAGCATGCGGCGCGCATCGGCCAAGGGGAAGAACGCGTCGTCTTCGCCCCAAATCAGGCTCACGGGCGCTGGAATTCGCGGGTGAGAAGCGCTCAACGCGCGCAACGCGCCAGCGTCGAAGCCCGCCAGCACGCCGAGCACGCCGTCCCGCGTTCGTCCTGGTTGCAAAAGGGGCTCCACGAAGAGCTGACCAAATTCTCCATCGACGTAGGTCGGGTCTGTAAAGCAGCCTCCGAAGCCTAGGAACGACCTTCTCACCAACCCGAGGCGCATCAGCGATAGGAAGGTCGGGCCGCCGCCTGGAATTCTTCCCATGGCTACCAGCAGGCTGACGAGCCACGGCGTATGACCAGGAATCTCCGTGTTGCCGAGGACGATGCCGAACACCCGCTCGCCGTGCTCGGCGGCCACGAAGCGGGCGACCAGGCCGCCGCTGTCGTGGGCGAGGAAGGCGTAGCTTGTCAGTCCAAGGGCGTCGATCGTCTCGCCGAGCGCCTTGGCCAGGGAGAGGAGGTCGAGCTTTTGGGAAGGTCCCCACACGGTTTGTCCGGCTCCCGGAAGATCCACCAGGTGGACGGTGAAGTGCTTCTCCAGGGCGGGGAGAATGTGGCGAAACGTTCCGGAGTGCAGGGGCCAGCCGTGCACCAGCACGAGGTCCGGGCCCTGCCCGAACTTCCAGGTGGCGATGCGTGAGGGGCCCACGTCGACGAAGCGGTGGGGGGCTCCAAAGGGGTGGGCGCTGCCGTTTTTGGTGTGAGCTTGGGTCATGGGCCGGAGTGTGGGGCGCCTTCGGGCCGCCATCAATTACCTCGCGAGGTAGGCGACGTCGGTGGCGACCTGCCTTAGGATACCGCCCATGGTGACGCGAACCGAGACCCTGTTCCCTGCGTTGTTGCGGCATTGGCGCTCGCGGCGCGGGATGAGCCAGCTCGATCTGGCCCTGTCGGCGGACGTCTCGTCGCGGCACGTAAGCTTTCTGGAGACGGGGCGGGCCCAGCCTAGCCGCGACATGGTGCTGCGCCTCGCGGGGCCCCTCGGCGTGCCGCTGCGTGGTCAAAACGAGCTGCTCCAGGCGGCGGGCTTCGCCGCCGAGTTTCCCGAGCCCGGTCTCGGTTCCATGGCGCCTGCCATCGACCGGGCCCTCGCCCGGATGTTGGAACGGCATGATCCTTACCCCATGGTCATCCTCGATCGGCGCTACGAGCTGCTGCGCGCGAACCAGGGCGCCACGCGTCTGCTCACGCGCTTCGTGGCCGACCCCTCGGCCCTGCCCGAGCGGCCCAACCTGATGTTGGCGCTGTTCGACAAGCGCCTGGCGCGGCCCTTCGTCAAGGATTGGGAGCGGACCGCCCGGGCCCTCGTCACGCGCCTGCACCGCGAGGCCTTGGCCCGCCCCGAGGACCGGCGTCTCGCGGACCTCCTGCGCGAGGTGTTTCGCTTCCCCGACGTGCCCGCCTCGTTTCGTCAGCCGGACTTCGGCGCCCCGAGCGAGCCGATGTTGCCGTTGCGTTTTGTCCGAGACAACCTGGAGCTCGCCTTCCTGACCACGCTGACGGTGTTCGACGCGCCGCAAAACGTGACGCTGGAGGAGATCCGCATCGAGAGCTATTTCCCCCTCGACGACGCCACCGCCGCAGCGTGTGAGCGGCTGTGAAGGTCACTCGCTAACGAAAATACAAGGCGACGTGCCCCACGGCCGTGAACGGCCAGCCGGGCGAATAGTGGACTCCCGTCAGCGAGCGGGGCTCGTAGGCGAGGCGCGTCTCTGTTGCGAAGCTGACCTCCCGCCAGGTTGCGTTGAACAGGTTCTGGATGTCGACGCCGACCTCCACCTCCTTCCAGCGCAGGCCCCCTTCCAGGTCCACGGTGGTAAACCCCTCCGCCAGCAAGGAGCCGTCTTCGTTGGCAGGGCGATCCGCGATGGATTTCACGCGAACGGAGCCGAAAGGTGTATAGGCGCCTAGGGTAGGTCGGGCGCCGATGCCTGCCGTGAAGGTGCGGGTCGGCGCGAGCGCGACGGCGTCGCCATCGCCTGCGTTCTCGCGGTAGCGCGGCCTGACGAGCACGGCTTCCGCGTCGGCGTAGAGCCAGTTTCCGAGGTGGTAGCGGCCCGAAAGCTCCACGCCGTAGCGCCGGGTGGCGCCCGAGGGCTCGGTGGTCCCCGCGTCACCCACCCACACGGTCTCCGAGCCCAGATCGATCAGGAAGCCCACCGCCTCGATGGCAAGGTTTCGCGTCGGCTTCAGCCGCGCGCCCAGCTCGTAGCCCGTGGCTGGCGACAGCAGCGTGGCGCGATCTTCCTGCTTTACCGCGCCCCGCGCGTCGTTGGAATGGAAGCCGCGGCCCGCGTTGGCAAAAAGGTCCATTTCTTCCCATGGCGAAAAGACCACGGTGCCCTTGGGGGAGAACAGCGTGGAGCCCTGCGTGCCGCTGGCGCCGGCGCCCTCGTCAGGGTCGAGCTCGTCGCTCACGGAAACGTCGAAGCGGTCCGCGCGCACCCCCACCAGGAAGCGCAGCCAGTCGGTCAGACGGGCGTCCTGTTCGACATACAGACCGATGGAGCTCTGATCGATAGCGGACGCGCTGCGCGCTTCGAGGCGCTCCCGCGCCTGGTCGTGGTAGAGCGCGTTTTGAATGCCGTCGACGCGGGTTTGGGCGCCAAACGCGGTGGTCAGCTCGGCCTTGCCAAGGTGAAGGTGCCGACGCAGGCGCAGGTCGGTCCCGCCGAAGACGCGATGATCGACCTGCTCGATTTGATCGCCGCGCTCCGGGTCTTCCAAGAAGAAGGTGAAGTTCGAGTACAAAGAGAAGTCGTATTTTACGAGGTAGACCGACGCGCTGAGCTCGGTATCTCCCCAGGCCGAAGACAGCGCCATTTGCGCCTGGTGCCGCTGCGATGCGCCGCCCTCCGTCGGGTCGATGGTGTCGAAGCGATCGATGCAGGGCGCGCCGTAGGACTCGGGGGAGGGCACCCCGTCTTCCCCTTCGCCGCACACGGCGCGGGCCGGGATCTGACCCGAGCCCTTCCAGCGCGAGCCGTAGGACAGGAAGGTCAAGGCGAGCTTGCTGTGTGGTCCGAGATCGTGCGTCAGGCGGCCAAACAGGTTGAAACGGCGCAAGTCCTCGGCGTTGGCGAAGGGGCCGTCGTCTTTGTAAAGCTCCGCGGCCACCACGCTGCGCCATTCGTCGCCGAGGTCGGGAGAGGCCAGCGCGAGGCCGCGCATGATGCCGTATTGCCCCAGCGAATAGCGCACGAAGCCTTCGTCGAGCTTCTCTGCCAGGCGCATGTTGATGGCGCCCGCCGTGGCAAGGTCGCCGTATTGCGCGTAGTAAGGACCCTTGGCCACGTCGAGACCTACCACCAGCTCGGGGATCAGGAAATGGAGGTCGGCGTAACCCTGACCATGCCCGTGGCTGACCATGTTGATGGGGACGCCATCCACGTAGAGCGCGATGTCGGTGCCATGATCCGCGTCGAATCCGCGCAGAAAGTATTGGTTGGCCTTGCCACCCCCGGAATGTTGTACGGCGAAGACCCCAGGCGCCGCCTCCACGATGTCACCTGGACGCAGGCGCGGCCGCAGCCCAAGCTCCCGGCGACCGTAGGTCATTTGCGATGCAGCATCTCCGTCGCGGCTCTCCGCGTGGATCGTGACCTCGATCGGCTCCGCCGTTGGGTGCGCGTGGGCGACCTCGGAGGGCTCGATGATCGCCACCGAGGCCGACCCCTCAGCGGGGGTAGACGGAGCTTCCTGCGCGCGGGCAGGAGGGCCGCACAGGAGCACCGAGAAGGGCGACAAGACCGCCATGCAGTAGGCGAAAACAACGGTGAACCAGGGGCGGGAGCGGCGCATGGGAAGATCTCGGGGAGGGCGTCTCCGCCTGTCGTCGGAGTCCCATTCATGGAGTGGCACGAAAGAATGGGATGATGCTACACCACATACGACCCAGACCGAGGTGCGGATCGTCGCGGCAAATCGTCGCGCCTGCACCGCCGGTCCGTGCTGTCGGCTTCGACGGGCTTGGCTGTCGCCGTTGCGTGGGGGTGGCACGTGGCGTAGCCTCAGCGAAGGGCGTCCTCGTCAGGATCGTCCATCGGGAGAGCTGACATGAAGCGATTTTCCGCTCGCGTCTCGGTCGTCGTCCCCCTCGCGGCCGCATGGGTAGCTCTTTTGGGTTGCTCGTCTGCCCAAGACGGCGCGGACTTGGGTGGGGTCAGCGGCGCGGGGGGCGCGGGCGGCGCCGGCGCGACGACGACCGCGGCGACCGCGACGACCGCCGCGTCAAGCAGTGGGAGCGGGGGCTCCGGCGGTGCAAGCGCGTCGTCGGGCGTGGGCGGTGGGGGCGGCGGCTCCATGGTGGCCTGCCCCGAGGGGGGCACGGTCTTGCGCACGCTACCGCCCAACAGCGGGCCTTGCGACGTGGTGGTGGACGAAACGTACGTCTACTGGTCGAGTCAGAGCACGGGCCTGCTCGAGCGGGCTTCCAAGGAAGACGGGTCAGGCCTGTGGATGCTCGCGGACGGCCTCGGCGGGCCCATGGGCCTGGCGCTGAACGGCGGCTTGCTCTACTTCGCGGACTACGACGAGGAGGGCGTGCCGGGGAGGGTGCCCGTGGAAGGTGGCGCGGTGGAGCCGCTCCTCGCGTGGCCTGGAGCTTACCCCTCTCGCGACGTTACGGTGTCCGAGACAAATATCTACTGGACGACGGAGCCCGACGACCTCTGGCATGTTCAGGACGACCTCGTCGGCGCCTACCTGCTATTCACCGCGAACGCCCTGCCGACCGCGGTTGTCTCGGACACCGAGCGTGTCTATTGGCTCACGACCTTGGACGGGTCGGTCAAGTCGTCGGCGCACGGCTCCTTGGTGGAGGACACTCTCGCTACGGGTCAGAACATCCCGTCTGCCCTCGCCGTCGATGACAGCTACGTCTTCTGGGCCAACTACGGCGACGGCACCATCTACCGAACCGACAAGAGCACCGGGGCGGGGACCTTGCTACTCGCCTCCGGGCCCGCGGGTCCGCGCGGCATGGCGATCGACGACCTGTACGTCTACTGGACGAACTTCGATGTCGGCACCGTGAGCCGCGTGCCGAAGGCGGGAGGGCCCAGCGAGGTGTTGTGCAGCGGCCAGGGCGCGCCCTACGGGATCGCCGTGGATGGCGCCGCCGTCTACTGGGTCGACCACACCAACGACACCGTATCCCGCCTCGACAAATAGGCGAACGGGCTTCGCGCAGCGGCTCAGAGCACGAGCAGCCCGTCGTCCACGAGGCCCTTCGTGTGGCCGTAGGCGGCGGCCAACAGACGACGTACGCCCGCGGCGAAGTCGTCTCCTACCGCCTCGTCGTTGAAGGTCGTGTAAAGCTCCAGGGGGCCCTCCGTGGTGGCGCTCAACGCTTGGTAGGTGCCCGTGGAGGTGTCGTACAGGATGGCGAGCACCGAGCTGGCTCCCGCCCGCTTGGCGGCCACGGACAGCGCGCCGATCACCTCGCTCGCTTCCCCGGAACAGTTGGCCTTGAGCTTCAGGCACTCGCGGTCATCGACGCCGCAGTCCTCGAGCTCCCAATCCAGGTCGGCGTCGAGGAAGCTGTCGAGCTCCACCCCGCGCTTTTCCAGCTCCGCGCAATCGGCCTCGGTGGGCTCGGCGTCCGACGACTTCGTGTAGACCACACGAAAGAACCGCCCCGACCCGTCGGCGTCGGGAAATCGAGCCTGAACCTCAAAAGCTATCTCGGACATGTTTGAACACCAACCTTTTTGCGAGCCGGCCCTGTAACGCGGGTCCGAGCTAACACTAATCGAGCTGCGAAGCGCAAATCTACTCTGACGGTAGCCGTTCGCTATTGTGAACGTAACGGGCGCCCCTGGCTTAATTCGACGAGCCAAACGCTTTGGCTCTTGCGCTCCGATCCCAAATAGACCGACGCTCAAGCATTCATCCAACGGAAGGTGAGGCGCGGCGGCGCCTTGCCACCTGCAATAGCGCCAGGCGGTGGCACCTCGGCGCTCTTGACGGGGTCCTCCGAAAGAAAATGGCGATGAGAGACTGACGGAAACGGAGGCCTCTCGCCAAACGCGAAGTAGGCGGCTCACACGCCGGAGCATGCGGGCTCCAGGCGTGAGGAGGGTAACATAATGGTTGCGCGGCTAGGGCTTGGCATGATCGCTTTGCGGACCTTGACTACGGTGACGGCGGTGCTCGGGGCAACGCTGCTCAGCGGCTGCGCGGCGGACTCGGAGCGTGGCGGAACCGACGACAACCTGAGCTCTGTGGCGCAAGAGCTGACCTGCGTGAACATCTCGCGCACAGGCAGCCCCATCACTGTCTCGGACGCCCTCATCGTAGGAAACCCCCTCGACCCCACCAAACAGAACGCGAACTACGGCACCCTGTCGTCGTTTACCGCGGGCACCCTGGGCGTCGCCACCCTCGGCTCGCTGGTGCGCTTCGATCTCGCCACCGTGCCCGCGGGCGCGACCATCACGTCTGCCACGCTGAGCCTTCGCAAGGCTGTCTCGCTCGGCAACGGCACGGTCTCGTTCTACCGCGTGACCGCCCCTTGGAGCGAAAACACCGTCACGTGGAGCTCCTTCTCGAACGCCTTCGACGCCTCCCAGACCGTCGCGAGCTTCGACGCCGGCAGCATTCCTGACGGATCTCCCACCCAAATCGACGTCCTACCCGTCGTGCAGAGTTGGTACTCGGGGGCTCTCCCGAACTACGGCTTTTACCTGAGCCAGCCGACCGGACGAACCCAGTTTGGCTCCAGCGAGGCCTCCTTCGGGTCGCGGCCCACGCTGCAGGTTTGCTACGCGCCCGGCACCTGTAGCGACGGCGTGCAAAACGGCACCGAGACCGGGATCGACTGCGGTGGTCTGTGTGCTCCTTGCCAGGATCTCTGCATCGGCGTCGTGTGTCAGCCCAGCGATGCTTGCCACATCGCTGGTGCTTGCAACCCGCAGACGGGCGCCTGCTCGAACCCGATCGCCCCGTTCGGGACGGCCTGCGACGACGGCGACGCTTGCACGCTCGGCGACAGTTGCTCGGCGGGCTTGTGTCTACCCACGAGCGCCGTCACCTGCGCCGCGTCCGACCAATGCCACGCGGCGGGCACCTGCGATTCGTCCACCGGGGTTTGCTCGAATCCGCCCCTCCCCGACGCCACGCCCTGCAACGACGGCGACGCCTGCACGCAGACGGATAGCTGCCAGGCTGGCGTCTGCGTGGGTCAGAATCCGGTCGTCTGCCCTGCAAGTGACCAATGTCATGGGGAAGGTGTCTGCAACTCCGTGACGGGTGCCTGCTCCAACCCCGCCCTGCCCGACGGCACCCTGTGCAACGACGGTAGCTTGTGCGCGACCAACGACGCTTGCCAGGCGGGGATCTGCGTGGGCACGCCCGTGGTTTGTGCGGCCAGCGACTCTTGCCACCTTGCCGGGGTGTGCGACCTCGCGACGGGTCAGTGCTCGAACCCCTTGGCCCCCGAGGGGAGCGCTTGCTCCGACGGAAACTCGTGCTCGGGCGGCGACGCGTGCATCGTGGGCGCGTGCACCGGCTCTACCGCCCCGCGCGCGGCCCTGACGGGAGCTCAGGTGGTAGGTGGAGGCGACCCCGACGGCACCGGAACGGCAAACCTTACCTTGAACCTTGCCACCAACCAGATTTGCTGGACGCTGAGCTGGGCCAATATCGTAAACCCCAACGCTGCGCGCATTCATGTGGGCGCTCCAGGCGTCAACGGGCCGGTGTTCGTCTCCCTCTCGGCTACGCCCAGCGGCTGCGTCTTTACGTCGTCCGTCAACGCGTTCCAGCTCGCGACGTCCGCGTCCGCCTTCTACATCAACCTGTCCAACAGCGCCTACCCGGGGGGCGCCCTGCGAGGTCAGCTCACGACGAGCCTGGTGGACGCTACACCGTGCGACGACGCCAACGCGTGCACCAGCGGTGAGACCTGTGAATCGGGTCTTTGCAAGGGCTCTTCCGCGCCGACTGCCACCATGAACGGCGCCCAAGAGGTCGGCGGCGGTGACCCCGACGGCACCGGAACGGCCGCCATCACCCTGAATAGCGCGACGAACCAGGTATGCTGGACCTTGAGCTGGACCAACATCGGCGCTCCGACCGGCGCGCACATCCATACCGGTGCCGTGGGCGTGAGCGGTCCCATCTTCATCGGGCTCAACCCCACCCCGTCGGGCTGCGTCTCCACGACGGCGGCCAACATCCAGGCCGTCCGCGCCAACCCGTCGGGCTTCTACGTGAACCTCCACGACGCCTCCTTCCCGGCGGGGGCCATCCGCGGTCAGCTCACGAACGCCGTGTTCGACGGCAGCGCGTGCGACGACGGTGACGTTTGCACGACGCCCGACCTGTGCTCCGCCGGCGTGTGTTTGTCCGGCGCCGACACCTGCGGTTGACGCGTTGACGCGCGAAGGGGCGCCTTCCCGGGGCGCCCCCTGCCGTCCGCGCCACTCTACCTGACGGTGAAATTTGTCTCGGTCATGGGCCGTGCGAGCGGACGAGAAGCGGCTTGTTCCGCGCGCCCGCGGGCCCTGGGATCCGCCTCAGCCGCGCGCGGACTTCTTCTTGGCGCCGGTCTTGGTTGCCGCGTGGGTCGCCTTGACGTAGGCCACGTAGGCGTCCATCGGCGTGGCGGAGATGGCCTGCCCGATCACGTCGAGGGGCAGGGCGTCTGCCGTCTTGAAGCGCACGCAAGACTTGCCCATGTCAAGCTTCTTCCCTGCCTTCCGGAAGCCCTCCTCGAAGCGCTCGCGCAGCGGGTCGCTGCCGTACACATTGCACAAATACAGCGAAAAATGGCCCTTTTGCGCGGCCAGTGCCGCGAACATCAGGGGCTTCTTGTTGTAGGTGTCGGGGTACACCGCGAGGGGAACTTGCCAGGTCACCATGCCCCAGGCGAAGACCTCTTCGTAGCCCTTGGGTAGGCTTTTCCGGACGACGTCGAGCACCGCTTGCATGGACGCTCGTTGGTCGTCGGGAAGGCTGGCAAGGTAGCTTGCAACATCCGCCGCGTCGCGCTGCATGGGCCGTCCTTCCGAGGCTATTTCGGGGTGGCCGCGCAGCGGAAGCCGATCGCGTGGTTGTAAGTGTCAGGCGGGCTCTTCCAGCGGTAGGCGGGCTTGGCCCAATCGGCCATCGCACCGTTGAAGGCGCCGCCGCGGGCCACGCGCTCGCTGCCGGTTGCAGGGCCCTGGGGGTCGGTTTGCGCTTCTTCGTGGTAGGCGTCGTACCAGTCGGCCGTCCACTCCCACACGTTGCCGGCCAGGTCGAGCACACCGGCGCTGGAGGCGCCCTTGGGGAAGGATCCTACGGGCGCGGTCCCCGCGTATTTGTCGTCGCCCTCGTACATGGCCGTCATCTTCGCACCGTTTTCTTTGCCCCAGGCCATGCACTCGGCGCCGCAGGCGTTCAGGCGCTCTTCGTTCGGCGGGTCGTCTCCCCATGGGTAGGTGCGTTGGCTCGAGCCCCGCGCGGCAAACTCCCATTCGGCCTCGGTGGGTAGACGGGCGCCGCGATCTTCGCAATAGGCCTTGGCCATGCGGTAATCGACGCAATTGATGGGGTGGTTCTCTTGCCCCGCGCGCCGCGCGTTGCACAGCGGAGAAAAGCGCTTCTTCGACTCTTCGGTCACGCCAGGATAGTTGATGTCCTGGGGGGCCCTCTCACAATGACCCTTTTGCACACAGGCATCGTAGGCCGCCGTGGTGACCTCGGTCTTGTCCAAGCAATACGTGCTCAACGTGACCTTGTGGGTGACGCGCGCGTCCTCACTGCCATCCTTCGAGCCCATGATCATGGTGCCGCCCTGGATGAGCACCATGCCAGGTGGGCACGAGGTGGGCGCGGGGGGAGCCGCACTGGCCACCAGGCTGGGGGCGGCGGAAGGCGCGGGCGCGAGGCCCGGACCCGTGGAATCGGAGCCCTTGAGCATCGCAAAGGCCCCACCTGCGGCCAACGCGCCGACGGCGATGACCGCGATGAGCTTGTTGCGACTGCCCTTGTCGGGCTCCAGCGGGTCGGTGGCTCCGCGATTGGTGATCGACGCGGGCGCTGCCGTGGTGGACGCCGCAGCGCCGAGCGCCGTCACCGCGGGGGACACGCCCGGAGGAGCGCCCTCGGGCATCATGACCGTGGCGCCCGTGGAGCCCTCGTCCCAGACGCCGCCCGAGACCACGGCCGGCTTCACGGTCGCCAGGGGCCCACTGGGCATGGCGTTCGAGCCCGTCGCCCCGCTGCTGCCTTGCACCACCACGCCGCGCGGGGCATCCGGCGGCACAAGCTCCTGAAAGGCCCGGACCGCCGCGCCGGCCTCGGGGAAGCGCGCGGCTGGATCACGGTTCACGCATTGCGCGAACCACGCGTCAAAGCCCGGTGGGAGCACGTCCGAGATGCCCATTTCCTCGGCGCGGAGCGAGGCAAACGGCACCTCTTCCACGCAGATTTCGCGCAGCAACATGGGCAGGCTGCCGTCGGCCTCGCGCCAAAAAT
>CAYLJT010000086.1:0-15299 GCA_964383995.1 uncultured Polyangiaceae bacterium | reverse complement strand
CTCCTTGTGCGGAAGGTCTGTTGCATCCGCATACGCAAAACGTCCGACCCATCACCTTCGATCACGCGCTGGCGGCCGGTCGCGACGATGTGGTGCTAGCGCACCTCAACCATCGTCTGGTGCTGATGTGTCTGCGCCTGTTGCGGGCCGAAATTTGGGCCCCAGAGGGGGTGCGCAAGCTGAATCGCGTGTCCGCCCGCGTGGTGAGCGACGCCGACGCCGAGCATCCGCTGGTGGTGGTCCACGGGCGTCTGGTGTTGACGGGCGCGGACAGCACGCGGCTCCACGAGGAAGTATTGTTTGCAGGTGGCATGTTGCGCGAAGGCCGCTTTCGGCGATTGCCGCTTGGGGACGTCAAGACGGTTCTCTCCCGCGCACGGGGTGCTACCCGACCGGTGTCGGACGCCGTGCACGAGCGCCTGGCGGCCCTGTGGCCGAGCTTTTCCGAATCCCTCACTACCGCCCTGGACGCGCAGGCCGAGCAACGCGCCGTCTCGCTCAAGAGGGCATTGGCGGACCGCGCCGAGAAAGAGGCTCAAGATCTAACCTTTCTGTTAGAAGAGCTACGACGGCACATCCTCTCGGAAATCAACGAGAAGCCGCCGATTCAGCTCGATCTGTTTAGCCCCCAAGAAAAGGAGCAACTTGCCAGTGACAAGGACGCCCTTCGCCGCCGAGCCGACGCGGTGCCCGCCGAAATCGAGCGGGAAACGGCGGCCATCCGGGCTCGCTACGCCGACGTGACGCCCAGGCTTTTCCCGGTGGCCGTCACCTATCTGGTGCCCGCGAGGCTCGCACGAGCATGAGGAGCCGAGGTTAACCATGTCCGTCGCCCGCCACCACGCCGAATGGCTCACGCTGGTTGAGGTCTCCGGCCCGTTTCTTTCGTTGCCCGCGCTGCTGCGGGCTTTTCCTGACGGCCTTGACCTTCCCTCCGATGCTTCCACCCTGCGCGTGCGTCTTCAGGCCGCCTTGGAAGAGTGGCTGGACAACCAGGGTGGGCTAACGTCGGATCCTGCCATCCATCGCGCTTGGCTTCGTTTTGTGCTTCGCGAGGCGCTGGAGCTCGAGGACGGGCTATGGCTCGAAGGGCAGTCTCTTCCCGCTTCCGCGCGGGTGATGGTTCCCGAGCACCACGAGCAACTGGCACCTACCTTGGCCCTCGCCACGCCGTCGGGTCGAGCTGACGCGGGCAGTCTGGTGCTGTTGGTGACGCTTGTTGCCAAGGGGCAGTCGTTGGAAGGTGCACAGTCCGGCACTCGCTGGAAGGCTTCGGCCCAAACCCGGATGATGACGTTGCTGCACGGGGCCGGCGTGCGCCTCGGGCTGTTGACCAACGGCGAGCATTGGATGTTGGTTCATGCCACGCCTGGAAAAACAACGACCTACGTTTCGTTCTACGCGAGCTTGTTCCTGGAAGAGCCGCTCACGTTGCGGGCGTTTCGCAGTCTTCTCGGCGTCCGCCGGTTTTTTGGTGTGCCCGAGCAGGACACCTTGCCGGCCCTGTTTGTCGAGAGCGGAGATACGCAGCAGGAGGTCACCGATCAGCTCGGCAGCCAAGTGCGCCGCGCGGTGGAGGTGTTGATTCAGACCATCGACAGGCTCGATCGCGACCGTGGTCGCAAGCTGCTTTCGGGCACCGACGAGGCCACGTTGTACCAAGCCGCCGTCACCGTGATGATGCGGCTCATGTTTCTGTTTGCGGCCGAAGAAAAGGGTCTTTTGCTGCTCGGCGACGCGCTCTACGACGCGTGTTACGCGGTTTCTACCCTTCGCGATCAGCTTCAAACGGTGGCCGATCTGCACGGTCCCGAGCTGTTGCAGCGGCGTCACGACGCCTGGACGCGTCTGCTTGCGCTTTTCCGTGCGGTGCACGGGGGTGTGCGTCACGAAACGCTGCGTTTGCCGGCCTATGGTGGGTCGCTGTTCGATCCCGACAGATTTCCGTTTCTGGAAGGTCGCGCTCTGGGCACGACGTGGAGGGATACGCCGGCCGAGCCTCTTGCCATCGACAACTTGACGGTGCTCGACATTCTTCGCTCGCTTCAGCTTTTGGAGATGAAGGTGCCGGGCGGCGGCGTGGAGCCGAGGCGTCTGTCGTTCCGTGCCCTGGCAGTGGAGCAGATTGGCCACGTGTACGAAGGCCTGCTCGACCACACCGCAAAGCGAGCCAAGGTGCCCACGGTGGGTCTGGTGGGCGCCAAAAACCTGGAACCGGAGATCGAGGTTCCGATGCTGGAGGCGCTGAAGAACAAGGGGGAGGAGTCGCTCCTCGACTTCTTGGTCAAGGAGACCGGCAAGGGCCGTCCCGCGCTGAAAAAGTCCCTCGCCTACGCGCTAGACCTGGAGGGCCGGAACAAGTTGCTGCGCGTCTGCGACAACAACCAAGGCCTGTACGAGCGGGTCTCCCAATGGGTAGGCGTAGTGCGCAGCGACGTCCACGGTCAACCCATTGTCTACGACACGGGCGCGGTCTACGTGACCGAGGGCGCCGAGCGAAGGTCGACGGGCACGCACTACACACCCAAGAGTCTGACAGGTCCCATCGTGGAGCACACGCTAGCGCCGCTGGTGTATCAAGGTCCGGCCGAGGGCTGGCCCCTCTCCGACTGGAAGCTGCGCTCGGCAAAAGCCCTGTTGGATCTAGAGATTTGCGATCTAGCCATGGGCTCCGGTGCCTTCTTGGTAGGAGCGTGCGAATACCTGGCCACCCGCCTGGTAGAAGCCTGGGAAGAAGCAGAGCAAAAGGCCGGAGGCAAGCTGGTGATCACGCCCCGCGGCGACCTAGCCACCGGTGATCCCGCCGAAAGGCCTCTCCCCAGGGATCCGGACGAGCGGTTGGCCATCGCCCGCCGCGCGGTGGCCGATGGCTGCCTGTTTGGCGTCGACAAAAACCCGCTAGCGGTGGAGATGGCGAAGCTGTCGTTGTGGCTCATCACCCTCCAGAAGGATCGACCATTCACCTTCGTCGACCACGCGTTGCAGAGCGGGGACTCACTGTTGGGAATCACCAGTCGCGATCAGCTAGAAGCCTTTCATCTCGATCCGAAACAAGGGAGAAAGGTTCACCTGACGCTGTTCGATCCCAGCGGCAAGATCCGCGCAGCCTTCGACAAGGCCGTGAAAGAGCGCTGCGCCATCGCCGAGCGGCTGACTGAGACATTGGAAGACGCGAACCAAAAAGCGAGGCTGTTGCAAGAAGCCAAGCAAGGGATGTCGGATCTCTTCCTGGTAGGCGATCTACTGATAGGAGCCGCCCTCGCGGCTGCCGGCAAAGGTGGCAAATCGCTGGACAACCAAGTGGTGGAACTGGCACCCTTTGTGCGCGAGCTGTTAAGCGAAGAGACAGCAGAGCCAAAAAAGGAAGGGGTAAGGGCAGACCTGCGCACTCGTGCCAAGGGCCTGCTCGGAGACCGCACACCGTTCCACTGGGCCCTGGAGTTTCCCGAGGTGTTCGAGCGGACCCGATCCGGATTCGACGCGTTTGTGGGCAATCCGCCGTTCATGGGTGGAAAGTTGATCACCGGCAACGTTGGGACCGATTACCGCGAAGTCCTCGTGGAATACCTAGCCGGGGGAACAAAGGGTCACGCGGACCTCTGTGCGTACTTCTTTCTCCGCGGCGGAGATGTCCTTGCGAGCGGTGGGATGATGGGCCTGCTGGCGACCAATACGATCGCACAAGGGGATACGCGCGAGGTCGGTTTGGACCAGCTCGTCGCGCGGGGATTCACGATTCCAAGGGCAATACCCAGTCGGCCGTGGCCTGGCACCGCCAACTTGGAGGTGGCCCACATTTGGCTGCGGAGAGGCGGTTGGGCGGGCCGATTTGTGCTTGATGACAAGACAGCGCGCGGCGTTACTAGTCAGTTGACAGCTCCTGGCCGGGTCGAGGGCCAGCCCCATCGACTGGCTGCCAATTCCGGGAGGTCCTACGTTGGTTCGTACGTCCTCGGACTCGGCTTCACCATGACGCCCGAGGAGGGCAAACTCCTCGTCGAGAAAGATCCAAAAAATCGGGACGTCTTGTTTCCCTACATCAACGGGGAAGACCTCAACTCGCGGCCGGACCAATCGGCGAGCCGATGGGTCATAAACTTCCGAGATTGGCCGTTAGATCGGGGCAGTGCCCCCACAGGCTACGCCGGCCCGGTGGCAGCGGACTACCCGGATTGCCTCTCGATCGTCGAAGAAAAGGTCAAGCCCGAGCGCCAACGTCTTGCTCTTAACGGTTCCTATCAACTTCGCTCCCCCTTGCCGCAGCGCTGGTGGATATATGCGGACAAGCGTCCCGCGCTCTACGCCGCGATCGAGGGGATGGAGCGTGTGTTGGCCCTTTGCCTCGTCACGCAACACCTGCTTCTGGCCAGGATTCCGGGAAACCAGGTCTATGCCCATAAGTTGGCGGTTTTTTCGAACATAGGCACGCCGGAGTTTGCGGTCCTTCAGTCGCAGTTGCACGAGAGCTGGGCACGAACACACTCTTCGTCGCTCGAAACTCGGCTTAACTACAGTCCCACCGACTGTTTTGACACCTTCCCTTTTCCAGCTCATCTGGACGGTCTTGAGCTGATCGGTACCCGTTACGAAGAGCATCGACGGACGGTAATGCTTGCACGACAACAGGGCTTGACCAAGACCTACAATCGCTTTCATTCGCCCGACGACATGGCTGAAGATATTCAGCGTCTTCGTGAGCTTCATGTCGAAATGGATCGGGCGGTGGCGCAGGCCTACGGTTGGAGTGACTTGGACTTGGGACACGGGTTTCATGATACCAAGCAGGGGCTTCGGTATACTTTGTCCGAGACGGCTCGGCGGGAGGTTTTGGATCGTTTGTTGGAGCTGAACCACGCTCGTTACGCGGAAGAGGTGGCTCAGGGGCTTCACGACGAGGGGCAGAAGAAGGCGACCAAGGCGGCTTCGAAGAAGGTGAAGGAGGCTTTGCCGGTTGCTCCTCCGCCGGCTCTGGCGGCTCGTGGACAACAGACGGGGTTTGGGTTTGACCATGGGCCTTTGTTTGAGCACGCGGCGGCCCAGGCTTCGAGGGCACGGGAGGTCGCTCCGGTGGTTGGGGAGGCTTCGCTCAGCGCTGCGGCTCGCGCGCTTTTGGCGGCCTTGCAGGGGGCTTACGACGTTGGCAAGGTGGAGCTGTTGCGTTTGTCGGGGGTTGCCGAGGGGGATTGGAGCGGGGCCATCAAAGAGCTTTTGAGCGCCGGGTTGGTGGTGCAGGAGGGCGAGCGGCGGGGGTCTAAGTACAGGCCCAAGTTACGCTAGTTCAGGCGGGCCAAGCTTGTCCGGCCGTCGCCATCGTTCGAGCGAATTGCTGGACCTCGTAGGCCGCTGCTACCAATGGTGCGACGGCCCGGCGGCGCACTTCGTGTGCCTCGTGACGATGATCCCTGAAGGCTTGAAGCCGGAGCCGAAGGACCTCCCAGGGCCGGTTGACAGCCTAGAGACGCACGCAACGTCCGAGACGGTCCTGACTCGCCGGGGCGATTTCACGGGGTGGTATTGTTGACGCCGGTTTTCGTTGACGTGTATCTTTACAAGGATGATGCCTGCACGTGGAGGTGGCTTCAGTCCGCATGCCCCGGGTGGCCACGGGATTGGCCGAGCCTGCCGTTCGTGGCTGCGTGGGGCGCGACAGCGAACCGACCGGGAAGAGTGTGGACGCTTGGAGTGCTTGGCCGGCGGGCCAGCCGGCGGTCTCAGAGCGTGAAGGTCGACGAGGTCCCCAGCCCACAGCCGTTGCCGTCGCGCGCGACGATCGTTGTTTGCTTCAGTGACGCTGACGCGAAGTTGAAGTCTCAGCTCATGGTCCACCTGGGAGCGCTGCAGCACCTGGGGAGGATTGATCTGTGGAGCGCCGACTCCTTGGTTCCTGGGCAGGTTCAAAGCGCCGAGCTTGAGCAACGGCTCATCGACGCTAAGGTGGCACTCCTTCTGATAAGCCCCACATTCCTTGTATCATCGTTCATTGCTGAGGGGGACTCGGCGAAAATCTTGAAACGCCGCGTTGCGAACGGGCTCATGGTTGTTCCGCTGATACTACGGGACTGCGTTTGGAGAGAACATCCCCTGCTTCGTCAACTCAAACCGCTGCCACGAGACGGTACTCCAATCGCGAAGCTGCCTGGCCATCGTCGCGATGAGGCGTTGCGAAAGATTGCGCTCGCTGTAGCTCGCATCGCGGAGGGGGTACCTCATGGGCGAAGCAGCCGGGAGGTTGAGGAGGAGCCTGTGAACACGAATAGCCGCGCACCTACCAGCTCAATCAAGCTGCATGTAGTGGCGTCGTTTTCGCTATTGGGCGCGGTTGCCGGGATTACCCTTGAGATAACGCAGGCGGGAACACTTTTTTTTCTTGCCGGCCTGGCAGTCTTTTTCCTGCTGGCGCTAGGTTGGGCACTTCACGCTGCCATGAGCAGCGCAAAAGCGCTGTCGGCAGGAGCGACCAAGGTCGCCCTCGGAGCCACGACTACGGGAGAAGGCATGGGGATCGGCGCCGCTGGGGCGACGCATGTTTCGTCGTTGGCGATCGGAGGGGGCGTGGCAGGTCTGGCAGGGGGAACCACCTCCGTTTCCGGGACGATCGCCCTCGCGACGGCGGCATCGCTTACCGTCGCCACCGGCGCCGGCATCGGTGGCGCACAGACCGTGGCCGCGATATCGAACCGCCCTGCCACGTGGCAGCAGGCGATGGGGTTGGGGAGAAAGGATTCAGTTGTCGTCGCGCCATCCACCCCAGGGACTTCCAACCCGGTCGCCACTGTTGCGGGCCCGGCCGTTGGCCTCACTCCACCGCCCGGCGTGACCGTACCCGAAGGCGTGTCCTCCGCGGCGCCGTTGCCAAGTCAAGAAGAGGTTGGGCCGACACCTCCGGTGACGGCTACCACGCCGTCGTTGCCAGAAGCGGGCGCGTGCGCTCACACAGACGAAGCCTGCTCCTCGAAATTGGCATGCTGCGACTCGACACACACATGTCAAAACGGTTCATGTAGGCGAATTGCGGGGGCGTCGGACCAGATCCCACTCGACTGTGCACTCGCCGGTCAGCGATGCGGTTTGCTCTTTGACAATTGCTGCAGCAATCTAAGTTGCGTCGCGGATTTATGCGTGCCGTGTACACCTGCGGGCCTTCACTGTGATGGCGGCCAGCATTGTTGCGGAAGCATTCCGTGTGCCGAAGGTGTGTGCCGTTGTCTGGTGTCTGGTGACACCTGCACGTTTTCTAGCCAATGTTGCACGGGCGTATGTGGTTCTGACAAGCGCTGTGCGGTGGGGGATATCGTGCCACGCTAGTGGCGGTCTCGGGCGATTGCGACGTCTCGGACACACTCCGCAATGGGTCCTCGTCTGGCCGGGTCAGCTTGTAGGTCCTGGACAAGACGCGCAAGCGTCAAGAAGCGGCAGCCCGTCGAGAAGATATTGCAATCGTAAGCTTTGTGCTAGCGTCCGCCGTTGCAGGCTCAAACACAATGCTACTTTCCCCGCCGCCTCCCGCCGAGCTTCGGCAGCAGCTCGAAGATGCCGTCCTTCGTGACCTCCTGGGCCCCGCGGGGGGGACGGACGAGGAGATTGTTGATCGCCCGCGAGACCGCTACTTGGTTGGGATGCTGGCGCCTCGTAAGCTTCGGATAGATCCGGAACAGAACGAGGGGTTTGGCGTGGAACAGGGTCAAAGCCCCGAAGAAGGCACGTCCGACGACGAGGGAGCGGTGGCCCCCACCATGTTTCCCTCCTCCATGGGCATCAGCTTTTGCGTCGCCCTCGACGCGGGGGCCCTTGGGGTGACCGTTCGCTGGGCTCGCTACAGGCGCAATCCAAGCTCCACGCTCGTGACCGATACCGGGGCGCCGCGCACCACGTGGCGGCGCTTTCCCTATGAGCGACGCCTGACCTTGCCACCTCTCGTGGAAGGGAAGCTCGAGACGATTCCGCTGCAAAGCGAAGACGCGAAGTCCCCCGAAGCCGAGCTCTCGGGCCTCGTTCGCAGGACGCCGAAGGGCTTGGTAGTGAGCCTGTTTTTGCGGAACCTCCAGGAAGAACCCGAAAAGCTCCGCGACGCGGCGTGGTTGTTTCAACCCGAGCTGACTATCGAAGGTGCGCACGGGGGAGCCGTGCTCCGAGCTCGACCTCGGCATGAGCTTGGCGAAACCCAACCCGAAGAGGAAGAGCGCATGGTTGCCATGCTCTACCGCGACCGGCTCGAATTCGCCGTGGGGCACAATGTCTCAGTCCACGCCACGCCGGATCCCACCGATCCTCGCCGGGCCTTGCGCGTGGAAACGCGCGTCGTGCCTATCGCGGAGGTCTTTGCTACCGAGTCGCCAACCGCCGATGACGAGCCCCTGCTAAAGCACCTTGTGCTCGACATGAAGGTCCTTGCGGAGACCGAGCCGGCCGAGCTGGGCAAGAAGCTCCGGGCCCTTCCCGACGCGTATGCGGCTTGGATTCAGCGCCAGAGGGCGCGTCTCGGGACCTCCGACACGCGTCTCGACGGCTTCGAAGCCGAGGCGCGCCTTGCCCTCGGGCGTTGCGACGACGCCCTCGCGCGCATTCGAGACGGATTGGCCCTCTTGTCCACCAACGACCGGGCCGCCAAGGCGTTTCGGTTTGCCAATCGGGCCATGTGGCTCCAACGCATCCATACCCTCCACGCCGAAGCCGTGCGCCGAGGAGAAACGTCCACTCCCGACAAGCACGACATTGAGAAAAACCGCACCTGGAGAACCTTTCAGCTCGCGTTTGTGCTGCTCAATCTGGACAGTGTGACCAACCTGCATCATCCCCATCGCAGCGACCCCAACAAGGCTCTGGTCGATCTGTTATGGTTCCCTACGGGCGGTGGCAAGACGGAGGCTTACCTCGGGCTCGCGGCCTACACGATGGGTCTGCGGCGCCTGCAAGGCGAGGTCGCGGGACGCTCGGGGGAACACGGCGTGGCGGTGCTGATGCGCTACACCTTGCGGCTTCTGACCCTTCAGCAATTTCAACGAGCCACCGCGCTCATCTGCGCTTGCGAGTACCTGCGGCGCCAGGCCGAGGCGGAGGGCAAGGCGGACTGGGGTAAGGAGCCCTTTCGCGTCGGGCTCTGGGTTGGAGCCAAGAGCACCCCCAACAAAACCAAAGACGCTGCCGAATCCTTGAAGAGCGACCGGGGTGTTCGGTCCCAGCAGTCGAGCCATGTAGGTGGCATCGGGACCCCGGTTCAGCTCAAGAGCTGCCCGTGGTGCGGCGAAGCCATCGATCCCGGCCGAAACGTCAAGTCGGCCCCCTTCGAGACAAGCACGGGTCGAACCCTCACCTATTGCGGCGACAAATACAGCCGCTGCCCCTTCTCCGAAGGCTTGTCTCCCGAAGAAGGTCTTCCCGTACTGGTGGTCGACGAAGAGATCTACCGACGCCTGCCCACGTTGCTCATCTCTACGGTGGACAAATTTGCGCAAATGCCCTGGAAAGGCGAGACGCAAATGCTCTTTGGGCACGTCACCGGAAAGTGCGACCGACACGGCTTTCGAGCCGCCGACCTCGACGATTCGGACCACAACCGGCGGGGTCATCTACCCAATACCAAGCTGCGCGACCACGGACCACTGCGGCCCCCGGATCTCATCATCCAAGACGAGCTGCATCTGATAAGCGGTCCGCTGGGCACCATGGTGGGCCTGTACGAAACCGCCGTGGACGAGCTCAGCTCCTGGGACGTTGGGGGCAAACGGGTACGGCCCAAGGTCATCGCTTCCACCGCCACCATCCGACGCGCGCGACAGCAGCTTCATGCCCTGTTCTTGCGGGACACCGCGGTATTTCCACCCCAGGGCCTCGACATCGAGGACAGCTTCTTTGCCAAGCAGCGCAGCGGACCAGCCTTTCCTGGGCGGCGCTACCTGGGCATCTCGGCCAACGGTCGACGGCAGAAGGCGGCCATCATCCGGGTATACGTTGCGTTCTTGGCTGCGGCGCAAAAGCTCTTTGACGAGTACGGCGCGCACGCCGACCCGTGGATGACGCTGGTGGGTTACTTCAGCTCCCTGCGCGAGCTGGCCGGAACGCGGCGTCTGGTGGACGACGACGTGGCTAACCGCGTACGCAAGATGGACCGCCGGGGACTTTCATCCCGCCGCCTGCGCGTACTGCGCGAGCTAACGTCGCGCTTGGGATCGACCGAGATCCCTGAGCTTCTGGACCGCTTGGAGTGGACCTTCCAGCCCGAGCCCGAGGGAGGAAAAGGGAAGAGCGAGAGGCCAGTGCCTCGGCCCATCGACGTGCTTCTTGCCACCAACATGATCTCCGTCGGCGTGGACGTAAAACGCCTAGGGCTGATGGTGGTGGCGGGGCAGCCCAAGAACACCGCGGAGTACATTCAGGCCACCAGTCGTGTTGGTCGCAGCCATCCGGGGCTTGTTTGCACGGTGTACAACTGGGCACGACCCAGGGACCTGTCGCACTACGAAACCTTCGAGCACTACCACGAGACGTTTTATGGTCACGTTGAGGCCCTGAGCGTAACGCCCTTTGCCCCGCGGGCCCTCGACCGCGGCCTTTCGGCGCTCCTCGTCGCCTTGATACGCTTATCAGGTGACAAATACGCCACCAACGCGGCCGCGGCGCGCATCGACAGGAATGACCCTGCCGTCAAGCGTGCCCTGGACACCATCGCGGAACGCGCCGCTCTCGTGGAGGAAAGCAAGACCGTGGGTGACGCGGTGAGAAAACAGCTCGCGGCCGGGCTCGATCTTTGGATGGCCAGGGCGATTCCAAGGGAGGGCGGCGCGAAGCTCGGTTACAAAGATGCGAGGGACGGTGTCACGCAAGGCCTTCTGGAACAACCGGGGCGTGGCCCGTGGGAAAAGTTCACCTGCCCGACCTCCCTGCGTGACGTGGAGGCTCCGGTAGACTTGATTTTGGAAGACGGGGGGCTCGATGACGAAGGACCACGGGGATTTGGCTCTACCAGCGCGCAGGAGGAGCCGTGACCGCGCGGGCCAACAAACGAACCCAGGTCGGAGAGCTTCGTCCGAGTCAGCTTCTCCACACGTTTGGCGTTGGCGCCATCGTTGACCTTCCGCACATCTCGGCGATGGTCATGGGGTTGGAAGACTGGCACATCGAAGGGGTGCAACCTATTCAGGAAGACCGGCTGTTGAAGGAGGTGCAGCGGCGCCTCGGAAGTCAGGTGCAAGCGCTGCTTCCGCCGCCCGCAGCGGACGACGCGCAGGACCGCTTTTCTCGACCCTTCGATGACACCAACTTGGTGGGCGTACCCCTGGCCCCGTTTCCTCGCTGGATGCGCTGCCCCAAGTGCTACTATCTGGCCCCGCTGTCCTCGGGTCTCTTCAGCCTGCGCATCCGCCAAGGAAGGCCCGACGAGACGCGCTACGTTCACCACAACTGCAACCAGGCCCAACAACCATCCGTCCTACCGGCTCGTTTTCTGCTCACCTGCCCCGCCGGCCACCTGGACGATTTTCCTTGGCGCTGGTACGTACACCGCGGTGAATCTGGCTGTTTTGGCGCACTGGAGCTACGGGAGCTAGGCGTATCGGGCGAGGCCACGGACGTTCAGGTTCACTGCCGCGACTGCAAGCGCACCCGCTCGATGGCAGATGCGTTCGCCAAGGATCAACGGGGAGCCCTGCCTCCTTGCCGCGGTCGCCGGCCCCAATTGCGCGACTTCGAAGAGCAGCCTTGCTCGCAAAAGGCCTCGGCGATCTTGCTGGGTGCCTCCAACATTTGGTTCGCTGTCCAGGTAGCAGCGCTCTACGTTCCGCCACCGCCGGGCAGCGAGCTAGCACGTTTGGTCGAGGAGCTGTGGTCCCTGTTGACCGACGTGGAAGACCTGGGCACGCTGAAGTTTCTGCGTAAACAAGGCAAACTTGGGACACTGGCAAGCTACCCTGATGGCGACCTCATGGCGGCCATTCAGGCGCGACGGGCTCCTGCAAAGGAAGCGGACGATGACGGCGATCTGAAGAAGCCGGAGTGGGCGGTGTTTTCCAAGCCGGACCCGAAGCGAAACAGCCCGGACTTTGAGCTCGAAGCGCTGGAGCCACCTTCCCGTTGGAAGCCCTGGATCAAGCAGGTTGTGCGTGCCACGCGCTTGCGCGAGGTTTCTGCTCTCACCGCCTTCACGCGCATCGCATCCCCCCGCGACTACGCTGATGGCAACGAAGTGCCATCCGACATTCGGGCTCGAATCTCCAGAAATCCGCCGGTGTTTGTGCCCGCCGCGGAGGTTCGTGGCGAAGGGATCTTCCTTCAGTTTGACGAAGAGCGTCTGGCCTCCTATTGCGACGAGAACACCCCTCGGGAAAGCGTATTCGAGAGCGCCCACCGAGCGTGGCGGAGGCGCCGAGGTCTGAATCCCGCGACGGGTTTTCCCAAGCTTCGCTTCGTTGTGATGCATACCTTCGCGCACGCGCTGATGAGGGAGCTGGCCCTTGAGTGTGGTTACACCATGGCAAGCCTGCGCGAGCGCATCTATTCAGGGGATGAGCCCGGAAAAACCATGGCCGGCGTGCTGATCTACACCGCGGCGCCCGACGCGGAAGGTACCCTCGGGGGCCTCGTGCGCCTCGGTCTTCCCGATGAGCTCGACCGTCACATCGGCCGAGCCCTAAGTCGCTTGGGCCTGTGCTCCTCGGACCCCCTGTGCGCCGAGCACGACCCAAGCGCAGAAGACGGAACCTTGCACGGCGGAGCCTGCCATGCCTGCTTGTTTGCCCCTGAAACCTCGTGCGAAAAGGGCAATCGCTATCTCGATCGAAATGTCTTGGTGCAAACGGTAAGAGGTGGGGCACGAGGCTTTTTCAACGATCCACGTGTGCCATGACCGTCTCGGATCCCGAACAGCTTCAGGACGAAGTCGCAGCCCTGGTCTGTGACCTTCCCAGAGTTGTCGTTAGCGAGGTGGTCGACCGAATCGAACGTGCTCCGAACCTTGAAGGTGACAGTCGCAGCTCGGTTCTCGCGGCCGTTCACAACGAAAGCAATAGGCGCCGGTTGGCATGGTTGCTCGACGCGTGGTCGGCGCAGTCAGCTGCTCCTCCTGCCGCGCTAGCGTGGGCCCTGCGCGCGGCTCAGGCCGTGGATGCAAAGCATCGAGCCCGACAGCGTCTGGAGCTGGTGTGGACGGGGCCAGCGCCCCACGGGACCACCCTGCGCCGCACCGACCAAGTGCTGCTCGACCTGCTCCGGGGAGCCCGCCGCCGCATCGTGCTGGTGACCTTCGCTGCCTACCGCGTTTCTGCCTTTCGCGAGGCACTCGTCCAGGCGGCAGACCGGGGGGTCGACATCGACTTCGTGTTCGAGTCGCCCGAGGAAAGCCTTGGAAAGATGACCAGTGACCCCCGCCACGCCCTGGGGTCCGATCTCGCCAAGCGTTGCAGTTTATGGGTTTGGCCGGACGAAGAGCGCGAGCGAGACCAATCGGGACGCAGTGGCAAGCTTCACGCGAAGTGCGCGCTGATCGACGGCGAGAAGCTGTTCGTATCCTCCGCCAATTTTACGGGAGACGCAATGTACCTGAACATGGAGATGGGCGTGCTGATCGACGGGGGCGACCTACCCAAGAGCGTCGCAAGTCACCTGGAAGGGTTGATGCGCGCTGGGACATTGGCCCTATTGGTGTGAGGCTGGTCGTTCTTGGAGTCCCAGGCGAACGGCGTTTTTTCGGTGCGACCGGCTTCTTGGCCGGCGTGGGCGAGCAGTTGTGCAGGTTGTACAGACGGGCTGCTCCCACCAGTTTGAAGGCATCGGTGTTGCGAGCAAGAGCGACATAGTCGGCCCAAGCTCACCCCCGCCGCCCCTCAACCACACGCTCGCCCACCACCACCAACAGCGCCCCCGCCGCATACGCCAGGAAATCCCGAGGGTCGTACGACGTACCAATCACCACCCGCGCGATCTCGTTGTGACGCAGGCCAAGGACATCCACCACCCGCGCGTATTGTGCACCTTCCACCATGCACGCGAAGACGAACACCCCAATCGCCGTGGGCACGGGTCGGAGCGCTAGCACGCTGCGTAGCGCGGTGTAGATCAGCACCACCACCAACACGTCGCCGACGATGGGTCGAACGAAGCTGTCGTGTACGGCCACGGCGATCAGCACCTCGGTGGCGAACAACAGTACCGTCAGCAAAAGGTAAGGTTTCGACAGTCGCAGCGTCCGTCGGGCTTCGTTGGGCATGCGGCTATCCTGGCAAGGCGGTCGGGCGAAACTGTGTCGGTCGTGTGGAGAGTGTGCGCAAGATCGGTGCAGTCTGGTGCACGGGCGCCTTTCCGCTGCCTACTTGGCCTCGTTGATGGCCACCAGGCGGTCGAACAGGGCCTTGAAGGTGTAGTCGGACACCCAGTTGGGCTTGCAGTTGCCCATCATGTCGGGGGTGTCTGGCGGCAAGAGCGCTGCGCTGTTCGGATCGTAGCCCCAAACGCCGATGCTGCCGTCTGCGTTTGGAAATTCCGGATCCACAAGGTCGGTCGCTTTGCATGGCGCGTGATGGCGTGCGAAGGTGTGACCCATTTCGTGGCGTACGGTCAGCGCCGTGTGCTCGCCTGTAAATCCTACCCCGACCGCCACTTGAAACGAAGGGTCTCCCACAGGACCCTCGCGGCCCTTGCCTACGGTGCAGGAGGGATTGCAGAACATGCTCAAATCGTCGGTCGGGTTGATCAGCCCGAAGTAGAAGACCTCGTACGCCGGCCCATCGGACGCGCGTAGCGCGGCCACGAAGTCGATCAGATCTTGCCAACCCATGCCGGTCGGCAAAACGGCGCTGTTGTAGGGTACTTCGGCGTGGAGGGTCAGCTCGACGTCCGAGACAGGGAACACGCCGAGGAGGTAGTCGTGGATCAGATCGATCTGCTCGGGCGACGTGTCTGGCGCGCGATTCGTGCCATCGGCCCCGTACAGCAGGGGGACCAGCTCCACATGCAGGTTGGAGCCCGGATCTTGCCCCGGCACGGCGTCGAACCCGGTGGCTGGGTAGCTCAACGGGGCAGCCGTTTCACCGGCTTCGCTGGGCCGCCCCAGGGCGACTTGGTAGGCGAAGCTGGCATCGATGGCGGAGCCTGGCACGTCGAAGTTGAAGGTGCTTGTCAGGTCGTCGTCGCTGGAAGACCCGGCCAGGACCTGCGTGCTCTCCAGCGCTACAAGGCCGTTTTGCAGGACCAACTGGGCTGTCACCGGCGTGCCGTCGTAGGCCCCGTCGACGGACACGAAGATCCGCACCAGTGCGTCTCGTCCGGAGACGAGTGGAATGGTGCTTGTCGCGGGCGCGCTGTTCGCCATC